>JBAVIQ010000162.1:0-5466 GCA_049687035.1 Steroidobacteraceae bacterium | reverse complement strand
GTCGTGCGTTTCGATGCGGGCACCCATGGCTCGCAGCGGCTTCGCGGCGCGCTCCATCGGGCGGCGCATCAGCGATGCGTCACCAATCAGTTCGGAATCGAACGGCTGGGCGCTGAGCAGGCCCATGAAAAGCCGCATCGCGGTGCCGGCGTTACCCATGTCGAGCGTGACGCCCGGCGCGCGCAGGCCGCGCAGGCCGACGCCATCGACGATGACTTCACCAGGACCCGGTCGTTCAACGCGGACGCCGAGCTGGGCGACGGCTTGCATGGTGGAGAGGCAGTCTTCGCCTTCCAGGAATCCCGTGACGTGCGTCCGCCCTTCTGCCAGTGCGCCAAACATGACGGCGCGGTGCGAGACCGACTTATCGCCCGGGACGGTGATCTCCCCGGCGACGCGTTCGGCCGGGTCGACGACGTAGGACGTCATCTCAGAGGATCGCCTTGGGATAGGCGCCGACGATGCGGTATAGCGACGCGCGACGCTTGAGCTCGGCGAGCGCGGTTGCGAGCGGCTCGCGCTCGGCATGGCCCTCGACGTCGATGAAGAACACGTAGTCCCACTTCTTCTTGCGGGACGGACGCGATTCGATGCGCGTCAGGCTGATGCCGTGCTGTGCCAGGGGCTCGAGCAGGCGATACAACGCGCCGGGCGCATCGGTCTTCGCGGCCGACACGAGCAGCGTGGTCTTGTCGCCCTCACCGGGGCTCACGGCCTTGCGGCCGATCACCAGGAAGCGCGTCGTGTTGTCGGGGCGGTCCTCGACCTCCGGCACGAGCAGGTTCAGGCCGTACACCTCGGCGGCGGCCGCGCCGGCAATCGCGGCCGTGCCGTCTTCGTCACGTGCACGACGCGCGCCTTCGGCATTGCTGCTGACGATGACACGCTCGACGGCGGGCATGTGCTCCTGCAGCCAGCCACGGCACTGCGCCAGCGACTGCGGGTGACCGCACACACGGCGGATGTCGCCGAGCATCGTCATGCGACCCATCAGGTTCTGGTGGATGCGCAGTTCCACCTCGCCGATGATCTTCAGCGGCGAGGTCAGGAACATGTCGAGCGTGTTGTTGACGGTGCCTTCGGTCGAGTTCTCGATCGGCACGACGCCGAAGTCCGCGGCGCCCGATTCCACCTCGTGGAAGACTTCCTCGACCGACGTCAGCGGCAGCGGCCGCACCGAGTGGCCGAAATACTTGAGCACCGCCTGCTGCGTGAACGTGCCTTCAGGTCCGAGGTAACCGATCTTGAGCGCGTTCTGCTGGGCCAGGCACGCGGACATGATCTCGCGGAACAGCCGCAGGACCTCTTCGTCCCGCAGTGGCGCACCCTCTTCCTGGTTGCGCTGCAGGGCGAGGCGCAACACCTGGGATACGCGTTCAGGACGGTAGAAATCGACGGTGTGGCCGGCTGCGTGCTTCGACACGCCTACTTGCTGCGCGAGCCTTGCGCGCTCGTTGATCAGCGCGTGCAGCTGCGAATCGACGCTGTCGATGCGTTCGCGAATCTGTTCGAGAGGAACTCTGACGGCGCTCGCCGCCGTGAAGACCTGTGCAGCGGGCGGTTTGGCACGTGGCGCCACCACCGACTTTTTCGGGGCTGGGCGCTTCTTGCCTGGGGACAGTGTCCGGGGTCGCTTGGTCTTGGCCATGGCTCGGGTGGGGTCGGTCAGATCAGTCGGGCGCTCAATACGCCGGGAATGGCGCGCAGTTTACCCACAACTTCCTGCCCGATCGGGGAGTCCGTGTCGAGCAGCGTGTAGGCGATGTCGCCGCGCGACTTGTTGAGCAGGTCGGCGATGTTGAGCCGGGCTTCGGCGAGGCAGGTCGAGATCTGTC
Source organism: Steroidobacteraceae bacterium (assembly GCA_049687035.1). Lineage (GTDB taxonomy): Bacteria > Pseudomonadota > Gammaproteobacteria > Steroidobacterales > Steroidobacteraceae > RPQJ01. The sequence goes on along the minus strand of JBAVIQ010000162.1, from coordinate 3,631 downwards.
CGACCATGTTGGGCACGTTCGCGTTGGCGATGGCCAGGCGGCTGACGCCGGCCCGCGGCAGCACCGCTTCGGGAAAGTTGACCGAATGGCGAACGTTGCCGCTTTCGAGGAACTCGCGCAGCGTGTCCGCCACCATGATCGCGCAGTTTTCCTCGGCTTCGCCCGTCGATGCGCCGAGGTGCGGCAGCGCCACCACCTTGCCGTGCATGCGCACGGCATGGGTCGGAAAGTCACAAACGTAGGCGCTCAACTGGCCACTGTCGAGACCGGCCAGCACGGCGGCTTCGTCGACGATCTGTCCGCGCGCGAAATTGAGCACCGCGCTGCCTCTGCGCATGAGGGCGATGCGCGACGCATTGACGAGTCCGCGCGTGTGGTCGTTGAGCGGCACGTGCACCGTGACGGCATCGCAGCGGGCGAACAGGTCGTCCAGGCTGAGCGCCTGTTCGACGCCCGACGAGAGCTGCCATGCGCGCTGCACTGTGATCTGCGGGTCGTAACCCAGGACCTTCATGCCGAGATGAAGGGCCGCGTTCGCGACCTCGACGCCGATGGCGCCGAGCCCCACCACGCCGAGCGTGCGCCCCGGCAATTCATAGCCGACGAACTTCTTCTTGCCCTGCTCCATCGCCGCTTCGAGCGCGTGATCGTCGCCTTCGAGCGTACGCACGTAATCCCAGGCCTGGCAGATGTTGCGTGCCGCCAGGAGCAGCCCGGCGAGCACGAGTTCCTTCACCGCGTTGGCGTTGGCGCCCGGCGCGTTGAAGACCGGGATGCCACGCTGGCTGAGCTTCGCGACGGGGATGTTGTTGGTGCCGGCGCCCGCCCTGGCCACCGCCAGCACGCTCGCAGGAATCTCGATCGAGTGCACGTCAGCCGAACGGACCAGCAACGCATCCGGCCGCACGAGTTCCGACGCGACCTCGTAGCGGTCCCGAGGCAGACGGTCGAGGCCGCGCAGTGAGATGTTGTTGAGAGTCTGGATCTTGAACAACTCTACCCCCTCATTCGCTGGAACTCACGCATGTACTCGACCAGCGCTGCCACGCCCGCCATCGGCATCGCGTTGTAGATGCTCGCTCGCATGCCGCCGAGCGAGCGGTGGCCTTCGAGCGCGACCAGGCCCGCCTGCTTTGCGCCATCCGCGAACGGCTTGTCCAGCGCAGCGTCCGGCAGCGTGAACGGCACGTTCATCCACGAGCGACACTCGACCGCGACCGGATTCCTGTAGAAGCCCGATGAGTCGATCGCGTCGTACAGCGTGCGAGCCTTGGCTTGGTTCAGGCGACCCATGGCCTCGACGCCGCCCTGGCGCTTGACCCACTGGAAGACGAGACCCGCCACGTACCAGGAGTACGTCGCCGGCGTGTTGAGCATCGAGCCGTCGGCGGCCATCGCCTTCCAGTCGAACACGGTGGGTGTGTCGGGCCGCGCCTTGCCGAGCAAGTCGTCACGCACGATGACCACCACGAGACCGGCCGGGCCGATGTTCTTCTGCGCGCCGGCATAGATCACGCCGAACTGGCTGACGTCGATCGGGCGCGACAGGATCGTGGACGACAGGTCCGCGACGAGCGGGATGCCGCGGGCCTCTGGCACGAACGGGAACTCGACGCCGTGGATGGTCTCGTTCGGCGTGTAGTGCAGGTAGGCCGCCGTGGGTGATCGCCGCCAGCCGGCCTCGGCCGGGACGGTGGTGAACTTCGTCGCGGACGCATCGGCCACGACATTCACCTGGCAGTAGCGCTTCGCCTCGGCGATGGCCTTCGTCGACCAGGTGCCGGTGTTGACGTAGTCGACGACAGCGCCCGGTGCCGTGAGGTTGAGCGGGATCGCGGCGAACTGGGCCGTGGCCCCGCCCTGCAGGAACAGCACTTTGTAATTCGCCGGAACGGCCAGCAGCTCGCGGAGGTCCGCTTCGGCCTGCTGGGCAATGCCGACGTAAGCCTTGCCCCGATGGCTCATCTCCATGACCGACATGCCGTGACCGTGCCAGTCGAGCATTTCGTCACGGAGTTGCTCGAGCACTTCGACGGGCAGCGCGGCGGGGCCGGCGCTGAAATTGAACACGCGGGTCATGACGGAACGCTCCAGAAGGTCTTTTCGCACCGCAGTTTAGCAGGCGCTATCCTTGCGGAATCCGTCAACGCGGCATCTGCTTATGCTGCCGCGTGGCGTGGATCAGCGCGTGGGATCAGGGCGATGCTTCGGTGCCTTCACCGGCAGCGGCAACGTCGTCCGGCGGGGGCTCGCCTTCGACGACTTCCGTATCCGACTCCGGCTCCGGCTCGACCGATTCCACGCCGATCAGGCGCTCGCCGTCGTCGAGTCGAATGAGTCTCACGCCCTGGGTGTTGCGACCGAGCACGGACACTTCCGAGGCCCGGGTGCGCACGAGCGTGCCGCCGGAGCTCATCAGCATCAGTTCGTTTGTCGTCGCCACCTGCGTGGCCGCGACCAGCTTGCCGTTGCGCTCGGTCGTCTGGATCGCGATGACGCCCTGGCCACCGCGACCGTGCACGGGGAACTCTTCGGCCGACGTCAGCTTGCCGAAGCCATTCTCGGAGGCGATCAGGATCAGGCCCTGCGGATCCGGAATAATCAGCGAGATGACGCGCTCGTCGTCGGGCAGACGAATGCCGCGCACGCCGGCGGCGTTGCGGCCCATCGGACGCACGTCGTCCTCGGCGAAGCGGATCGCCTTGCCTTCCGTCGTAAACATCATCACGTCGCGCTTGCCGTCCGTGATGTCGACGCCCACCAGCTGGTCACCCTCTTCCAGGCCGACCGCGATGATGCCGGCAGTACGGGGACGCGAGAACGCGACGAGCGAGGTCTTCTTGACCGTGCCCAGCGCCGTGGCCATGAAGATGTACTTTTCTTCTTCGTACTCGCGGATCGGGAGCACGGCCGTGATGCGCTCGCCTTCCTGCAGCGGCAGCAGGTTGACGATCGGCTTGCCGCGCGAGGCCCGGCCAGCCATCGGCAGCTGATACACCTTGAGCCAGTACAGCTGGCCGCGGCTCGAGAAGCAGAGCAGCGTGTCGTGCGTATTGGCAATGAACAGCTTCTCGACGAAATCCTCGTCCTTCATCGCCGTCGCCGAACGGCCGCGGCCGCCTCGACCCTGCGCGCGGTATTCGCTCACGGGTTGCGACTTGGCGTAACCGCCGTGCGACAGCGTGACCACCACGTCCTGCGGCGTGATGAGGTCCTCGATCGTGAGATCGGATTCGTCGCGCTCGATGCGCGTGCGGCGCTCGTCGCCGTACTGTTCGCGGATCGCGATCAGCTCGTCGCGGATCACCTGCAGCAGGCGCTCCGGGCGCGCGAGGATGTCGCTCAGGTCGCGGATGACGTCGAGCAGCTCGGCGTACTCGGCGAGGATCTTGTCCTGCTCGAGGCCAGTGAGGCGGTGCAGTCGCAGGTCGAGGATGGCCTGGGCCTGTGTTTCCGACAGCCGATAGATGCCACCGTGCAGGCCGAGCGCTGCTTCGAGGCCTGCGGGACGCGCACTGACGTCGCCGGCGCGCGCGAGCATCTCGGGCACGGCCCCGCCGCGCCACTCGCGGGCAACCAGCGCTGCCTTCGCTTCGGGCGGCGTGGGCGACGCCTTGATCAGCGCGATGAT
>JBAVIQ010000161.1:0-9344 GCA_049687035.1 Steroidobacteraceae bacterium | reverse complement strand
ACGAACACACCGCCGTTTGCACGCAACGTCAACACGGTGTTCCAGGACTACGCGCTGTTTCCGCATATGACCGTGGCGGAGAACGTCGCATACGGCTTGCGGGTACGCGGCGCCGCCGCCACAGAGCGTGTGCGGCAGGCTGGTGACATGCTCGACCTCGTGCGACTCGGCCAATTCGGCGCGCGCCGGCCGCATCAGCTCTCGGGTGGTCAGCGGCAACGCGTGGCGCTGGCCCGCGCGCTGATCAACCGCCCGAAGGTGTTGCTGCTCGATGAACCGCTCGGCGCGCTCGACCTCAAGCTGCGCGAAGAAATGCAGGCGGAACTCAAGGGCCTGCAGCAGCGTCTCGGCATCACGTTCGTCTTCGTCACCCACGACCAGGGTGAGGCTCTGAGCATGGCAGATCGAGTTGCCGTGTTCAGCCAGGGCCGCATCGAGCAGCTCGATACGCCGCGCGAACTCTACAACCGGCCGCAGACCGCTTTCGTCGCGAGTTTCGTCGGCAGCGCCAACGTGGTCGGGCGCGAAGCGGCGCAGGTCCTGACCGGCCGCAACCTTGCCTTTGCGATCCGGCCCGAACTGATCGATATCCTCGCGTCGGGCGAGCCGGCAGCAGACGGCTACGTCCAGTGCGCCGGTGAAGTCGTGGATGTCCTCTATCACGGTGCGAGCAGCCGGCTGCGCGTGAAAGTCGACGAGCACACGACGCTGGCCGTGGCGCGCGCCGAGACCGCGGCCAGTGGTGTCGAAGGATTGACGGCGGGCGCACGCGTGCGTCTTGCGTGGCGGCCAGAACACGCCGTGCCGCTGCAGGACTGACCATGGCCGGCCGCGCGGAGTTCTCGCTGCAGGGGCGCCAGGCGTTCTACTTCGCTTTGCTGCTCGCCCCGCCGCTGCTCTGGCTCGGTATCGTTTATCTCGGCTCGCTCTTCACGCTGCTGCTGCAGAGCTTTTATGCGATCGACGAGTTCACGGCTCGCGTCGTGCCGGAGTTCACGCTGGCGACGTACCGGCAGCTGCTCACCCAACCCGCGCACATCGACATCATCGTGCGCACGCTGCTGATGGCGGTCGCCGTCACCCTTGCTGCGGCGGTCATCGCGTTTCCAGTGGCGCTGTACATGGCGCGCTACGCTGGTCCGCGCGTGAAGGCGCTGTTCTACGTCGGCGTGATGTTGCCGATGTGGACCAGCTACCTGGTCAAGGTCTACGCGTGGCGGCTGATCCTCGCCAAGCAGGGCATCGCGAGCTGGGGTTTCGAGCACCTGGGACTCATGGGTGCACTCGACAAGGCGCTGGAAGTGCCGGTCGTCGGCGGGCCGTCGCTGGCCTCGTCGTACATCGGCATGTTCGTCGTGTTCGTCTACATGTGGTTGCCGTTCATGATCCTACCGCTCGCCGCAGCGCTGGAACGCGTGCCGGCTTCGCTGCTGCAGGCCTCGGCCGATCTTGGCGCCAGGCCGGGCCAGACGTTCCGCAACGTCGTGCTGCCGCTCGCGCTGCCCGGACTTGCCGCGGGCTCGATCTTCACGTTTTCGCTTACGCTCGGCGACTACATCATTCCGAGTGTGGTCGGCGCGCCGGGTTACTTCATCGGCATGATGGTTTACCAGCAGCAGGGCACCGCCGGCAATCTGCCGCTCGCGGCCGCGTTCTCAGTGGTGCCGATCGTGCTGATCGGCCTGTACCTGATGCTCGCCCGGCGGCTGGGTGCTTTCGATGCGCTCTGAGCAACCGCGCCGCCCGTCGTGGGAACGCCCTTCGCTGTTCACCAGGGTGATGGCGGCTTTCGGCCTGGTATTCCTGCACGCGCCTGTCTGGGTGATCACGCTCTATGCGTTCACTACCGAAGATCGCACGTACCAGTTCCCTCCGCCCGGGTTGACGCTGCACTGGTTCGACGTGGCGTTCGCCCGCAACGACATCTGGGAGTCGATGCGGCTCTCGCTGCTCGTCGCCTCCGCGGCCACGCTGCTCGCAATCATTCTCGGCACGCTGGCCGCATTCGCGCTCGCCCGTCGCACGTTCAGCGGCAAGGAGTCGATCACGCTGCTGTTCGTGCTGCCAATCGCACTGCCGGGGATCCTCACCGGCCTTGCCTTGCTCGCGGGCATCCGTACGATCGGACTCGAGCCCGGCTTCTGGACCATCGTCGCAGGCCACGCCACCTTCTGCCTCGTCATCGTCTACAACAACGTCGTTGCGCGCCTGCGCCGCATCCCCCCGAGCTGGGTTGAAGCCTCGATGGACCTCGGCGCGCGCGGTCACCAGACCTTCCGGTACGTGCTGCTGCCGCAGATCGCTACTGCGCTGCTGGCGGGCGGCATGCTGGCATTCGCGCTGTCGTTCGACGAGATCATCGTCACGTTGTTCACGGCCGGGCACGAACGCACCCTGCCGATCTGGTTCTACAGCGAACTGTTCCGGCCGCGCGAGCGGCCCGTCACCAACGTCGTCGCGGTCGTCGTCATCCTCGTCACGCTCGTTCCGATCCTGCTCGCGTACTACCTGACGCGACCGGACGAGCAGTCGCAGGGTAATTGACGCACTGCGCTTTCCTGCAACATTCCCAAGAGGCGGACCCATGCAAACCAAGCTCCTGATCAACGGCAAGCTCGTCGCAGGCGAAGGCAAAGTCGAGGACGTGCTGAACCCGGCCACGGGCAAGGTGCTGGCACGGGTTCCTGAGGCCTCTCGCGGACAGGTCGACGCGGCCGTCAAAGCGGCCGACGCTGCGTTCGAAGGCTGGGCGCGCACCGCGCCGAAAGATCGCGCGTACCTCCTGCTGAAGCTTGCAGATCGCATCGAGGCCGACGGTGCGGCGTTCGCGAAGGTGGAATCGCAGAATTGCGGCAAGCCACTCGCGGCGGCGCTCAACGACGAGATTCCTGCAATCGCCGACGTGTTCCGCTTCTTCGCCGGCGCCTGCCGCACGATGACGGGCGCGGTCGCGGGTGAATACCTCGCCGGGTTCACCAGCATGATTCGCCGCGACCCGATCGGCGTCGTCGCCTCGATCGCGCCGTGGAATTACCCGCTGATGATGGCGGCCTGGAAGCTCGGCCCGGCGCTCGCAGCGGGCAACACTGTCGTACTGAAGCCCTCCGAGCAGACTCCGCTCACGGCGTTGAAGCTTGGCGAGCTGCTCGCCGAGATTTTTCCAGCCGGAGTCGTGAACATCGTCTGCGGCCGCGGCCGCAGCGTCGGCGCGCCGCTGACGCGACACGCCAAGGTGCGCATGATCTCACTGACGGGCGACGTCGCGACGGGCGGCAGGATCCTCATGCAGGCCGCGGACGGCATCAAGCGCACTCACCTGGAACTTGGCGGCAAGGCACCCGTGATCGTGTTCGACGATGCAGACGTCCAGAGCGTCGTCGAGGGCGTACGCACCTTCGGCTACTACAACGCGGGCCAGGACTGCACGGCCGCCTGCCGCATCTACGCGGGCGCGAAAGTTTACGACAGGCTCGTCGCCGATCTCTCGAGCGCGGTGAGCACGATCAAGACCGGCCTGCAGACTGCGAAGGGCGTCGAGATGGGTCCGCTGATCAGCGCCGAGCAGCGCGATCGCGTCGCGGGTTTCGTCAAGCGCGCGAAGCGGCAGAAGCACATCGAGATCACCGCGGGCGGCAATGCCGGCGCAGGCAGCGGCTTCTTCTTCGAGCCGACCGTGATCGCGAATGCACGCCAGAGCGACGAGATCGTGCAGCGCGAAGTGTTCGGACCCGTCGTCTCGGTCACGCGGTTCAAGGACGCGGACGATGCCGTGAAGTGGGCCAACGATTCGGAGTACGGACTCGCGTCGTCGGTGTGGACACAGGACGTCGGCAAGGCGCTGACCATCGCGTCACGCCTGCAGTACGGCTGCACGTGGATCAACACGCACTTCATGCTGGTGAGCGAGATGCCGCACGGCGGCTTGAAGCGCTCCGGCTACGGCAAGGATCTTTCAGCGTACGCGCTCGAGGACTACACGGTGGTGCGCCACGTCATGGCTAGACTTTAGGCCCAGTTCACAGAGAGTTAGGCGGCAAACCTCCCCGGATCGGCACGAGTTGCAATGTGACAGCAATGAATCTGTCACCGCATCGACCTACCCGGGGGTGCACGATGCTTTCCGTCAAGCGAGCCAGTCTCCAGGGTGAACCTGACAGAGGCCGAGAGGCAGCATCAGCCGATATATGGCAGCAGGGACGGATGCAATAAGCCCTCGACGCCCGACCGAACACCGGAGCAGGAACCCCCTCCTGCTCCGGTTTTTTTATGCCCCGAATTCCGCAAGCAACCTGTCGATCATCCCTTCCGCCTGCCGGCCGTAGCCGCCGCCGAAAAGATTGAAGTGGTTCAGCACGTGATACAGGTTGTACAGCGTGCGACGCGTGCCGGCCGCCTGGTCGAGCGGCCACGCCGACTGGTACGCCGCGTAGAAGCGCGGACCGAAACCGCCGAAGAGCCGGGTCATCGCCAGATCCGCTTCTCGATCGCCGTAGTACACCGCAGGATCGAAAACCGCGGGCTCTCCCACACCTGCGACCGAGCCCCAGTTACCGCCCCACAGATCGCCGTGCAACAGCGACGGGACCGGGCGGTAGCTGGAAAAGAACGCTCCGCAGCGTTCAGCCAGGTCACGGCCGCGATCGACGCCATGGGGCCCGAGACCGTTGCGGGCCGCAAGATCGAGTTGCACGCCCAGCCGCCGCTCGCGGAAGAACTGTACCCAATCGTCGTCCCATGCGTTCTGTTGCGGGGTTGCGCCGATGGTGTTGTCGCGGTGCCAGCCGAAGCGCGGCGCCGTCGCCCGATGCTGCATCGCAAGCCGCTCACCGAGCTGTGCCTGCAGCGCGCCGTCGCTCTCGGTCGCTGGCTGGAAATCCAGCCATTCGAGCGCGAGCAGCGCGTGACCGCCGGCTTCTCCCACTGCAAGCACCGCGGGCACGCGCAGGGCGCCGGCCTCGGCCAACGCCTGCAATCCTTCCGCTTCGGCTTCGAACGCGGGCAGCGTGTCCGCCGCTGCAAGTTTGACGAAGGCGTCGCCACCCTCACCGCGCCAGCGTACGCAACGATGAATGCTGCCGCCGCCGACTTCTGCTGCGGCAGCCGCTGCAAATTGACGTCCACTGACACGAGACAGCCAGGTGGAGATCGCGACGGCGGCGGTCATGCGCATCCTCGCGCCGGCGGACATCGACTCAGGCCGCGTGCCGTGAATGCAGTCGTCGTGCCTGATCGCGCAGCAGCCGCCCGAAGTTCTGCGTCTCGCAGAAGGTGTCAAGCATGGCGAGGTCCGGCGGCTGCAGACGCAACTCGCTCATGCGGCTGATCGGCAGCGGCATGTCACATGCGATTGCGGTCAGCCGCCGCGACAGCAGCGCTGTCGCGCGATGTTCGCGCAGACTTTCGGCAACGAACGTCGCATTGCGGAATTTGAGCCTGGCGATCTGGTCGATGCTGTCGAGCACGCCATCGAGCGTGTGGAAATGCTTGAGCAGCGTCTGCGCCGTCTTGCGGCCCACGCCCGGCACGCCCGGGATGTTGTCGACGGCATCGCCCATCAGCGCAAGGAAATCCGCCATGCGCTCCGGGACGACGCCGAATCGCTCGGCAATGTCTTCGTACCCGTAGCGGACGTCTGCCACCGCGTCCCAGTACACATCGACGGACGACAGCAGCTGCGTCAGGTCCTTGTCGCGGCTCACGATCGTGACGGGCAGGCCCGCCGCACGCGCGCGCGTCGCCAGCGTCCCGATGATGTCGTCGGCCTCGTAGCGCGAGCTGCTGTAGCGCGCCACGCCGAGCGCGGCGCAGATTTCCTGGCACAGCGCGAATTGCCGCTTCAGTTCGACGGGCGCGGGCTCGCGGTTTGCCTTGTAAGCCGGATAGATCTCATTGCGATACCCCTGCTCCAGGCTTTCGTCGAACGCGACGGCGATGTGCCGCGGGGATTCCTTCTCGAGCAGTTCGGCGAGGAAGCGCGCAAAGCCGAGCACGGCATTGACGGGATTGCCGTCGCGATCGGCGACGTCCACGGGCACCGAAAACCATGCGCGGAAAATGAAGACACTGGCATCGACTAGATAGAGCATTGCGCGGCGGGGCCTAGATGTCCCACTCGGGTTTCTGGCCCGTGAACGCATCGATGCCCTCGAACAGCGTCGCGACCCAGCGGTTCTCGTCCCCGGTCAGCTCGGGTCGCGCAATGTCGAACAGCAGTATGACCCGCGTGCGGTCGCTGTCGTTCCAGGCCTCGTGGTTGATCGAGTCGTCGAACACCCAGGCGCGGCCTGCCTGCCACTCGCGCACTTCGTTGCCGACGCGCAAGCGACATTTGCCCGGCACGATCAGCGGCAGGTGCACGATCAGGCGCGTGTTGATCAGGCCGTTGTGCGGCGGGATGTGCGCGCCTGGCTGCAGTTGCGAGAACAGCACCGACGGCGTGCGCCCTGGAATCCTGGCGAGCGGCGCGTTGGCGAGCGCGGCCAGCGTCTTCGGACAGCGCGCGGCGTTGGCCTCGTTCAACTCGCCGTTCTGCCAGAGGTAGAACGCCGTCCACGCGGGATTGTTGGTCATCCCCATCTGTTCGGAATACGGGCGGCCCGGATCGCCCTTCACGTACGGAGTGAAGGCAGCATCGTCCTGCAGGACGCCCTGCAGCTCCGCGCGGATATCGTCCGTCGCCGCCTCGACGGCGTCGAGCCAGGGAAAATCGGCGCGGTCATAGAACTGCTTCTGCGGCAACTGTGGAAAGTAGAAATAGCGCGGCTCCTGCTGGAAGACGCGCTTGCGGCCGAGCAGGATGTCGAGCGCCTGGCCGAAGCGGGTGTTCGACTGTGATTCGTCGTAGCCGCGCTCCTTGAGCCACGCGCGCATATGATCTTCATAGCGCTTTGCGAACTGTTCACTGGCCTGCTGGACGCGGCGCAGTTCCTGCAGCAGGTCGGCAGGCAACTTGTCGGCCGGGGGAGCGGAAAGCATTGCCGCGCGGTAGTACGCGGAGGCCGCCCTCGTGTCGCCACTGCGCTCGAGACTGTCCCCCTTCATGATCAGGGCGCGCAGGTTGCGCGGCTCGAGCGCAAGCACGCGGTCGACGGAAGCGCCCATCCCAGCCCAGTCCTGCAACGAGCGGCACGAGTAGGCGAGCCCCAGCATGACGGCGACGTCGGCCTGCCCAGCCTGTGCCGCCTGCATGAAGAGATCGCGGGCGGTGCGGGCATCGCCGCGGCGGAGAGCGTCAGCCGCAGCGCGTGCCAGCGCGGGGCCATCGTTAAGGGGTGCATTCATGGTGCGCGAAGGATAAGAGATCGGGCGGCACGTTGGCAGGTTGCTGATCGGCGACGCAGCGGGGCGACCCATGCGACGATGCACGCATGAGCAGCGTGTCCTGGCCCGGGGCGGCCACATCGACGGCGGCAAGCATCGAAATCGTGCCGATCGGCCGGCAGCACATCGCCGGCTTTCACGCGGCCCTCGACGGCGTCGCGAAGGAACGCCGCTACCTCGCGATGCTCGAGGCGCCCTCGTTCGCGCGCACGCGCCGGTTCGTGGTCGACAGCCTGAAGACTGGCGCGGTGCACGTGGTGGCGGTGGCCGACGACAAGGTGGTCGGCTGGTGCGACCTGCGACCGAAGGCGGCACCGACCCTGCGGCACACCGCCGTGCTCGGCATGGGGATCGTCGCGGCTTACCGGGGTCATGGCATCGGCAGCCGCCTGCTCACGACCGCGCTCGAACTGGCACTGGCGCGAGCGATCCGGCGGTCCGAGTTGATCGTGCGCTCGGACAATGCTCCGGCCATCGCGCTCTATCGACGGTTCGGGTTCGTCGAAGAAGGCACCTGCCGCAACTACATGAGTGTCGACGGAGTCGATTACGACGCGCTGCTGATGGCGCGGCTCGAACAGTGACCGCAACGGCGCACGCTTCGGTGCGGGCCACCGGCCCACGAGCGCTATAATCGTGCGCATGGGACCTGGCACGCGCGGGACGAAGCCCGCCGGCATCCCATATCCATTTGTTATTGTTAATTTTTTGACCAATTCGTTCCGGCTGGCACGCAAGTTGCTCGTCTTGTTCGAAACGAACGGAATGGACATGGTTGCCCAGATCAGGACGCCACCCTTGCGGCTGCTGCGGGCTTTTTGCCTCGCGGCTCGCCACTCGAGCTTCAAGGATGCGGCAGACCGTCTGTCGCTGACGCCCTCGGCCGTCAGCCACCAGGTCAAGGAACTCGAGGAACAGCTCGGCGTCACGCTGTTCCAGCGACGGACGCGGTCCGTCGTGCTGACGCCCGTTGGCCGGCAACTGCTGGATGACCTCGAGCCGGCCCTGGGCGCCCTGAGCACGGCCATCGAACGCACGCGGAACACGTCCGGCGCCAGGCGCCAGCTGACGATCGTGATGCCGCCTTTCTTCGCCAGTGAACTGTTTGCACCACGATTGCCCGACTTCCACGCCCACCATCCTGGCATCGACATCCAGGTCGACACGCACGACCCGCGCCCCGGCCAGCATTCGGGGTTCACAGATGTCTCGATCGTCCTGTCGGGCAGCCCGCCCACTGACGGGGATGTCGAAGTCGTGCGTCTCATGCCCTTGCAGCTGGTGGCGGCGGCGTCGCCGAAGGTCGCCAGTTCCATGGCGGGCAAGCTGAACGCCCGCGCGTTCGACGGCCAGACCCTGATCATGCATCACAGCTTCCGCAACGACGTCTGGGATCTCTGGCTCAACCAGGTCGGGCTCGATCTGCGCCGGGTCAGCAACGTGGTCGAATTCGACAACATGGTCGCCGTCACCCGCGCCGCGGAGCGGGATGGCGGGATCGCGCTGGTGCCCGCGATCGTCTGCCAGCCCTGGTTCGAACGCGGCGCGCTGGTGCACATCGAGGGGTTCGACCTGCGTGGGCAGGAGGCGTATTACCTCGTGGCCCGGCGCGGTGATTTCGAGCGTTCGGAAGTCCGCGCACTGGTCGCGTGGTCGATCGAACAGTTCCAGGTTCCGGCATGACTCCGAATGCCTGCGGGTGACGAAAGATCATTCATCGATTGACGAAACGTCGTTTGTCGCACTGCAGCATCAGACGTAGTCTCAATACCGTCCAGTGGCTTCGCAGATGTGGCTCTGGGGTGCACTCCCCCTGCAACCCCCGTCACATGAACCCGCCGGAACTTGCCGGGTGTCCTGGGACGCACTCCCCCTGCTCCCCAGGCCATCCCGGCAAGTTATTTCTTCCCAGGAATGGCGCCCACGAGGCGCCTTTTTTATGGCTCTGTCGCTGGGTCGTGGCAGAGCGAACGGCAGGTGATGGCGCTCGTTCCGGGACTGATCCGGGCGAGCGGAAAGGCAGA
>JBAVIQ010000160.1:0-3064 GCA_049687035.1 Steroidobacteraceae bacterium | reverse complement strand
AGTTCGTCCAGGCACAGCACGCGCGTGTCGCGTGCGATGTCAGTCGCAACGTGTTCCAGCGGATCGGGCAGGTCGCGCAGTTCGCCGAGACGCGCATGCACGTCCTTCATCAGGCGGTGAAAGTGCTGGCGCCGCGTGGGCACGCCGACGTGCGCATGGAAGAGGTCCAGCAGGAAGGTCTTGCCGCGACCGACGCCGCCCCAGAGGTAAATGCCTCGCTCGCCGGCCGCGCGGTTGCCCCGTTGGCGCAGCTGGTCGAACCAGCGACCCAGGGAACCCGCCTGCGAGCGGTCCTCTGTACTGCGCAGGCGCAGCGCGAGGTCCGACAGGCGGTCGACCGCGCGCAGTTGCGAAGCGTCCGGGCGATACCCGTGGCGAATGAGGGCAGCCTCGTATTCCCGCTGCAAATCGGCTCGCCGCTTCATGCGTGGCGCTTCAACTGCGCAATTCCGGCCGGTCACGGAACTCCTCGAGGGCCGCCGGGTTCGCCAGTGCACCGGTGTTCTTGACCGGACGGCCGTGCACGACCTCGCGCACGGCAAGCTCAACGATCTTGCCGCTGATCGTGCGCGGGATGTCACCGACCGCGACGATCCTGGCCGGCACGTGCCGTTGCGTAGTGTTGTTCCGGATCACGTCGCGGATGCGCTTTTCGAGCGCTGCGTCGAGCGTGACGCCTGCGCGCAGGCGCACGAACAGCACGACGCGCACGTCGTTGTTCCAGTCCTGGCCGATCGCGATGCTCTCGAGGATCTCGTGCAGCTTCTCGACTTGTCGGTAGATTTCCGCGGTACCGATGCGGACGCCGCCGGGATTCAGGACGGCGTCGGAACGTCCCAGGATCACGAGCCCGCCGCGTGCAGTGAGCACTGCGAAATCACCGTGACACCAGACGTTCGGGAAGCGCTCGAAATAGGCGGCGCGATACCGGCTGCCGTCAGGATCGTTCCAGAAGCCGATCGGCATCGACGGGAAGGGCGCCGTGCAGACGAGTTCGCCCTGCTGGCCTTGCAGCGGCTGGCCGTCGTCGTCGAATACTTCGACGCGCATTCCGAGTCCCCGGCACTGCAGTTCGCCGCGATAGACGGGCAGCGTGGGATTGCCGAGCGCGAAGCAGGAAACGATGTCGGTGCCACCCGAGATCGACGCGAGCTGGATGTCGGCGCCGATCGCGTTCCGCACGAAGTCGAACTGCTCGTGCGCCAGCGGCGAGCCTGTCGACAGGACGGTGCGCAAGTGCGCGAGGTCGACCTGGTCGATGGGTCGATAGTCGCTCTTCTCCAGTGCAGCGAGATACTTGGGGCTCGTGCCGAACAGGGCGACGTGCTCCTCGCTCGCGAGGCGCCACAACACGCCTTCGTCCGGATGGAACGGCGAGCCGTCGAACAGCACGACGGTGGCCTGCGATGCCAGTGCGCTCGCGAGCCAGTTCCACATCATCCAGCCGCACGTCGTGAAGAAGAACAGCCGGTCGCCCGGATGCAGGTCCGAGTGAAGCTGGTGTTCCTTGAGGTGCTGCAGTAACGTCCCGCCCGCACCGTGCACGATGCACTTCGGTACACCGGTGGTTCCCGACGAGTACAGGATGTAGAGCGGGTGATTGAAGGGCATGCGCTCGAAGCGCAGCGTCGCGTCCGCTCCACCGAACTCTTCGTAATGACGTGCCATGGGCAAGCGCGTGAGGTCCGGTCGTGGACTCACATTCGCCACGACGACCACGCACGTGACCGAAGGCAGGCTTGCAAGGATACCTGCGATGCGCTCGATCGAATCGAGCGTCTTGCCGCCGTAGTAGTAACCGTCCGCCGTGAACAGCACTTTCGGCGCGATCTGGCCGAAGCGATCGACGACCCCGCGAATGCCGAAATCGGGGGAGCATGACGACCAGGTTGCGCCGAGGCTCGTCGTCGCCAGCATCGCGACGATTGCCTCCGGCAGGTTCGGCATGAAGCCCGCGACGCGATCCCCGGCGCCGACGCCCGCGGCCCGCAAGCCATCGGCTACTCGTGCGACCTCGGCACGCAACTGGTCCCAGGACAATTCCCGGCGTCGGCCGCGTTCGTCGCGCGCGATGATGGCGGGTCCGTTGCCGGCGCCGCGCAGCAGATTCTCGGCAAAGTTCAGCCGGGTGCCCTCGAACCAGGTGGCCCCGGGCATGCGCTCGCCATCGCGCAAGACCGGGCCGGGGCTGCGATCGGCGATAACGCCGGCGAAGTCGAATACGGCACTCCAGAATGCTGCCGGTTCGTCGACCGACCATTGCCACAGCGATGAGTAATCGCCGCTGGGTGCACCGCGTTCGCAGGCAAACGCATGAAATCTCGTCAGCTGCGCGGCAGCGACGCGTGCAGCGGATGGAGTCCAGTGGGGAGTGTCGTCGGTCACACGCCGAATGCTAGCCGTTGGCGCGATTGCGCACCATGGCGGCAGCAACCAGTTCCGCGACGTCGCGCGTGACGATCGTCTCATTCAGGTTCTTCGCCTTCAAGCCGTCGCCGAGCATCAAGGAGCAGTACGGGCAGGCGGTCGCGATCACATTCGGGCGCTGCGGCAGGCCCTGCTCGACGCGCGTGACGTTGATGCGTGTGCCGATGTGCTCTTCCATCCACATGCGCGCGCCGCCGGCGCCGCAGCACATCGATTTTTCGCGGTGCAGGGGGAACTCGAGCAGTGCGTCTCTGGCGACCCGTCCGAGCACCGCACGCGGCGCCTCGAACTCGCCGTTGTGGCGGCCGAGGTAGCAGGGGTCGTGCAGCAGCACGCGATCGTGCGTCGGCCGGACCTCGATGCGCTTTTCCACGAGCAGCCGGTCGATCAGCTGCGTGTGGTGCGCCACGTCCCATTGGCCCCCGAACGCGGGGTATTCGTTGCGCAGCGAATTGAACGCGTGCGGATCGCAGGTCACGATCCGCTTGACGCCCAGCCCATTGAACGACTCGACCAGCGTCGTTGCGAGCTGCTGGAACAGCATCTCGTTGCCGGCGCGTCGCACGCACTCGCCGGTGGTGGGCTCCTGCGCGCCGAGGATGCCAAAACGGACGCCGGCTTCGCGCAGGATCTCGAC
>JBAVIQ010000159.1:0-1913 GCA_049687035.1 Steroidobacteraceae bacterium | reverse complement strand
TAGGCGTCGGTGAACGAGTAGTAATAGAGGGGCGCGTCGGACTGCAGGTAATATGTCGGCGCAAAGTCGCCCGAATTGCCGTATGACCACGTCTGCTGCAGCGGTATGCCGAACACAGTCGAGCGACAGACCTTGTCGCCCATGATCTCGTCCACGTACTTGCCCATGTCCGTGCCTTGCTGCACGTAGTTGGTCAGGTGGAAGTGCGAATCGTTGAACAGGCACGACGTCGCCGGTGCTGGCGGTTGTGGCTTGCGCGCAATTGCCACGGACGGAACGACCGCTGCGCAGACCGCAGCCATGACCGCGACGGCGAGGCCGTTGTGTTTGTTTTGTTCAGGCATTGCGGACCCTCCTCACGGACAAGGACAAAGCGGCGATCGCATTCGAATCGCGCCGCGCCGACTCAGAAGAAAATCGAGAACGACGACGCCAGCGTCCAGCCGTCTTGGCCGCCGGTGTAATAGCCGAAGCTGCTGCTGACCGGCGACTTGTTGACGTCCAGCAACTGGACGTTGAGCCGGTGATTGCGCGTCGGGTACGGATAAAAGTTCATGCCGACACCGTATTCCGAGCTGTTCTCGAAGCCGGCGTCGTCGTCGCCATAGATCTGCGACGTCAAGGCGTACAGCTCGAGCTTCTGCTTGACGGGGAAGAACGAGGCCTGCACGTAGAACCCGTCGTCCTTGATTTCATTGACCGGCAACAAGCCGTTGGCATCGAAGTTGTCCAGCCAGCGCTTGTAATACTCGGCCTGCAGGAAGACGCCCTTGTACTTGAGGCCGGCATCGAGCGCGAGCACGCGGTAATCGACGTTCTCGACCGTGACCCCGGGGGCGAGCGCGCCGGCCTCGAATACGTTGACGCTGTCGGCGAGCCGCAGCGTGGTGTTGTCCGGGGTGCCGCTGGAATTGCGGAAACTCTGCTCGGGGCTTTCCACGTAGGACATGCCGAACCGGGTCGCAAGCTCCTCGTGCCATTCCCAGTCGCCGTACGCACCGCGCGGACCGAACTCGTGGGTCGTCGGCATCCACCAGACGGTTCCGCCGTAGGTGTACTTGCGATCCAGCTGGGACGACTTCGTCCCGAGCGAACTGCTGTTGTTCGAGACGGCCGCGGTGTACCACAGGCCGGGAACCGCTTCGCCCGTGGCATAGACGCCCGAACCAAAAAACGGGCGGAAGAACTCGTCCGCCATGACGCGGTCGTGTGCGAGCCAGAAGGGATGCGAGCCGTTCAGCGACCTGGACCCCGGGTTGCCGGTGAGCCCGGCGTACAAGCTGAACCTCCGGCTGAACTGGTACCCGATGTTCGCGAACATCGCGTCCTGGTCCGTCGTGTTCACCGTCCAGAGCGTGATGTTGTAGATGAGCTTCTCGCTGCCCAGCCAGCCCTTCAGGAACACCATGATCCGGTGCGAAAAAATGTCGTCGCGCGGGTCGACCGCGCGCACGTTGCCGAGATGGTCGGTGAATTTCTGGTCGTCGTCGTGCTGGCTCATGTATCGAACCATGCCGTAGCCGCTGATGCCGAGTTCGCCGAGCTCACTGCGACCGACCAGGAAGCCCTTGCCCGGATCGTAGACACCCCAGGTTTCCACTTGCGGCGCGGTGGTTGACCTGGCTGCGGCATCGCCCTCCGCCGCCGCAGCGGCGGTCGACGCAACGGAAACTTGCGCGGCTTGACCCGCGGCTGCTGATTCGGCCGGCGCAGTGACCTGGGCCGCGGCGCCCTGGGCCTGCAGTTCCCGCTTCAGCTCCTGAATCATTGCGTCGCGCTCGGCGAGTTGCTGCTTCATCGCCGATTGCTCACCCTCCAGCCGCTGCAACCGCTCCTCCACCGATGTCGGAGTGCCCTGGGCGCTGGCAAGCGTCGCCGACATGGCAAGCACTGCTGCCACGGAAGCTTTCACG
>JBAVIQ010000158.1:0-4296 GCA_049687035.1 Steroidobacteraceae bacterium | reverse complement strand
GTTCGTTTCCGGGGTCCTGGAACGCGCGCAGCGCGCTCCCGTCCGACTAACCCCTTCCTGGCCTTTCTGCCCTTCCTGGCCTTCCTGCCCTTCCTGGCCTTCCTGGCCTTCCCCTACTTCCCCGCCGCAATGCGCTCCCGCATCGCCGTGATCGTCGCTGCATAATCCTTGGCATTGAAGATCGCCGACCCGGCGACGAACGTGTCGGCACCCGCCGCCGCGACCGCACCGATGTTTTCGACCTTGATGCCGCCGTCCACTTCCAGTCGGATGTCACGCCCACTGCGATCAATGATCTTGCGCACTTCGGCAATCTTGGGCAGCGTCGACGGAATGAACGACTGGCCGCCGAACCCCGGGTTCACCGACATCAGCAGCACCATGTCGATCTTGTCGAGCACGTAATCGAGGTGGTGCAGCGGCGTGGCGGGATTGAACACCAGTCCGGACTTGCAACCGTTCTCGCGGATCAACCCGAGCGTGCGGTCGATGTGCTCGCTCGCTTCCGGGTGGAACGTGATGTAGCTGGCGCCTGCCTTCGCAAAATCGGGAATGATGCGGTCGACCGGCTTCACCATCAGGTGCACGTCGATCGGCGCGGTGATCCCGTGCTTGCGCAGCGCCTCGCACACCAACGGCCCGATCGTGAGGTTCGGCACGTAATGGTTGTCCATCACGTCGAAATGGACGACGTCCGCGCCCGCTGCAAGCACGTTGCGCACTTCCTCGCCGAGCCGCGCGAAATCGGCAGAAAGGATCGACGGCGCGATCCACGGGGTCTGTTGCTTCGTCGTCATGTCGATCCTCACTTGATGCCGCGGTGAGTCTTCACCAGTTCGTACGCTTCCAGGATGCGCTGCGTGCGCTCGTGCGCCGCCGCGATCATCGATTCGGGCAGGCCTTGGGCGACCAGCTTGTCCGGGTGATTCTGGCTCATGAGCCGGCGGAATGCCTTGGTGACCTCGGCGTCCGCGGCGCTCGTCGCGACGCCCAGCACTTCGTAAGCGTCGGCCAGGCGCGCATTCGTGCGCGTGCCGAACCCCGGACCCGGCGACGGCCGACCGCCCGGACCGTAACCGTAGTCGCCCGCGTGCATGCGGAGCATGGCTTCGAGCGAGGCGAATTCGAGCTGGGAAACGTCGAGCGCGCGGCAGATGCGCTGGAAAACGGCGCGCGGACGGTCGCCCAGGCCGTTGCCCCGGATCGAGGCCTCGAGCTGAATCTGGACGAACAGCCGGCACAGGTCGGACTGGTTGCCCGCGAGCGTGCGCAGGCGTTCGAGCGTCGACTCGAGCGGAAAGTCGGCTTGCTTGCCGGCCGCAAAACACTCGATGGCACGCAGTCGATCAGCCTCGGCCAGCGAGAAGCGCCGCATGGCCTCGCGCGCGGCGTCGATCTCCTGTTCGGTGACGCGGCCGTCGCTCTTGGCGACGTGGCCCATGACCTGGAACGTGGCCTCGAAGAACGCGCGGCGCAGTTCGGCGGGGCCCGCAGTGCCGTTGCCGGAGGCAGATCCGCCCCGATTGCGCTTGCCAGCGACGTCGAACTGGTGGCCCAGCACGAACCCGACGATGGCCCCGAGCAGCCCGCGGCCGATGATGTAGCCCAGGATCGCGCCTAGGATCTTGCCGTACCAGCCTTCGAGCATGTGCGCGGGGACGTGTCCCTTCCCGGGAGTCGTTACAATGGGCGGTCGGTCAGGACGTTGCGTCGCTGTGGCCGACGATCACGGCATATTAACAGCACCGGCGGCTCCACTATGTCTACGCACACGCCAGCTTCCCCCGTCGCCTCTGCATCGGCCGGCTCCCCGCCGATGCATGAGTCGAACCTGCACGGCCTCACGCGCATCCACCAGGGCAAGGTGCGTGACATCTACGCCATCCCGGGCGACGACCGGCACATGCTGATCGTCACCACCGACCGCCTGAGCGCGTTCGACGTGGTGCTGCCCGACCCGATTCCGGGCAAAGGTCGCGTGCTCACGAGCATTTCCAACTTCTGGTTCGCTCGCACGGGCCACATCGTGCCGAATCACCTCGCCACACCTGCGCGTGCTGACCTCGCGCAAGTCGTGCCGGACGCCGGCGATCGTATCCGTCTTGCCGACCGTGCAATCGTCGTCCGTAAGCTGCAGGCGCTGCCGGTCGAAGCCGTCGTGCGTGGTTACCTGATTGGTTCCGGCTGGAAGGACTATCAGCGCACCGGCGAAATCTGCGGCATCAAGCTGCCCGCCGGCCTGCGCCTGGCAGACCGGTTGCCGGAGCCGATCTTCACACCGTCAACCAAGGCGCCGAAAGGCCACCACGACGAGAACGTCGGGTTCGACGAGATCGCAAAGGTGATCGGGGCGGACCGCGCAGCCCAGGTGCGCGACACGGCGATCGCGCTGTACAAGTTCGCGGCGGCACATGCGCTCACGCGCGGCATCATCATTGCCGACACCAAGTTCGAGTTCGGCATCGATGCAGCGAACGACGGCCGCCTGACGCTGATCGACGAAGCGCTCACGCCCGATTCGTCGCGCTTCTGGCCGATGGACACGTACGCGCCTGGCACGAGCCCGCCGTCGTTCGACAAGCAGTTTGTGCGCGATTACCTCGAAACGCTCGACTGGAACAAGACCGCGCCCGGCCCGAAGCTGCCGGCGCACGTGATCCAGCACACCAGCGAGAAATACGAGGAAGCGCTGCGACGGCTCACTGCGTAGCGCGCAGCGTGCGCCGCAGGCACAGCGGCGCGAGCCGGAAGGCATGCGACGGGCCGACCCGACCGGAGGTTGTTCGGCGGGCCGTCCGCGACATGGACGTCGCGGCCGGAGCCCCCATGGATGGGTTTACGGCGTCCCGCCGAACAAACTCCGGTTGGGTTGGCCCGTTGAATGCCACGCCCCTGGCCGCACGTCCAGCCGTGCCGGGGAGCCCATGCGGCGATCACGCGTGCTTCGCGACCCACGCCGCAATCACGCGGTGCAGCTCACGCACGCCGTCGGTGAGCGCGGCCGGCCCCGGCTGCAGGATGATCGACGACTTCACTTCGTGCAGCTCGCGATCACGCACGGCCGGCACGGCCTGCCAGCCCGGACGCGCCGCAACGTTGCGCGCCGAGAATTTCTTGCCGCACCACGACCCGAAGATGATGTCGGGCGCGCGCCGCACGGCTTCGAGCGGGTCGGCGATGATGCGGTCCTTGCCGAGGCCGCAGGCTGCGAGTTCCGGAAAGATGTCGTCGCCACCCGCGATACGCACGAGTTCCGACACCCAGCGGATGCCCGAGATCTGCGGCTCGTCCCATTCCTCGAAGTACACACGCGGCCGACGCGGAAACGTTGCCGCCGTGGCACGTATCGCGTCCAACCCGACTTCAAGTTCAGCGGCCAGCGCGGCGGCCTTCGCCTCGCACCCGATCATGCCGCCCAGCATGCGGATCACGCGCAGGATTTCTGCGACGCTGCGCTGGTTGAACACGTGCACCTCGACGCCGTGGCGGATGAGCTGCGAGGCGATGTCGGCCTGCAGGTCCGAGAAGCCGAGCACGAGGTCGGGTTCGAGCGCCAGGATCTTGTCGATCTTCGCGCTGATGAACGCGGAGACCTTCGGCTTCTCCTTGCGCGCACGCGGTGGGCGCACCGTGAAGCCGGAGATGCCGACGATGCGGTCTTCCTCGCCCAGGAGGTACAGCGCTTCGGTCGTCTCCTCGGTCAGGCAGACGATGCGGGTCGGGTAACGTGCTTCGGCTCGGCGACTGATCGTCAACGGGCGGGCCTCCTGCTGCCGGGTTGCGTGCTGGATTCGTCCGGGTCACGGGCATTGTGCCCTAGAACCGGTATTAGCTTGCCTGCTGCGGCGAGCCATGCAACGCTCTCGCCGCCCACCGCCACTGGATTCGTCTTGGCCGACGCCCTCACCCCCTTCCGTTCACTGCAGCACCGTTTCGAGCACTGGCTGTTCGACTGGCCGGAGCAGACCGCCAGCCGCGCGATCCAGCTTGTCACGACGCCGCTGGCGTACGTCTACGCGCTGCTGCGCGACCTGTTAGGCGGCGACCTCGGCTTGCGCGCCATGGGACTGGTGTATTCCTCGCTGTTCGCAATGGTGCCGGTCGTCGCCGTGTCGTTCTCGGTGCTCAAGGCCTTCGGCTACCACCGCGAACTCGAGCCCGTGCTGTTCGAGTTCCTGCGGCCGCTCGGCGAAAAAGGCACCGAGCTCACGGTCAGGATCATGCAGTTCGTCGAGAATGCCCAGACGACGATGCTGGGCACGGTCGGATTCGTGATCCTGATCTATACCGTGATCG
>JBAVIQ010000157.1:0-2867 GCA_049687035.1 Steroidobacteraceae bacterium | reverse complement strand
ACGGCAATCGCCCTGCGTGAGTCCTCTAGGATCGCCTCCGCGAAAACCTGGCTGCAATTATCGCTCTCGATGCGCGGTAGGCGAAAAAGTGCTCGCTGCGGGAAACCGAGTTTTTCAACAGAATAGGTCGTTTCCCGCCGCTCGCCGAGCATTGATGCGGATTCCACGCGAGTCGGGCGCTGATTCCAGCGCATGCCGGGCCGGCGTTCCACGCCATGCCGGGCCGAGGGTGACAGGACGTTGCTACTCTCGTTCAGTCTTTGATTTTCGTCAACGGAGCTTGGCGGTTTTGGCCGCCAAGGTCGTCTTCTGCTTGCGCATCGACTCGCCCTTGAGGGTGAGCCGATAGCTGTTGTGGATGAGCCGGTCGAGGATCGCATCGGCGATCGTCGGG
The DNA here is from genome assembly GCA_049687035.1 of Steroidobacteraceae bacterium. Lineage (GTDB taxonomy): Bacteria > Pseudomonadota > Gammaproteobacteria > Steroidobacterales > Steroidobacteraceae > RPQJ01. Next base: position 2,473 of record JBAVIQ010000157.1, on the reverse strand, counting down.
TCCTGCAAGTACGTGTGCCACTGCTCGACCGGGATCTGGCTGGTGATCAGCGTCGAGCGTCGATCATAGCGATCGTCGAGGATCTCGAGCAGGTCGCGACGCACGGAGTCGGCGAGCGGCGCGAGCCCGAAGTCGTCGATGATGAGCAGGTCCGCCTTGGCGATCTGGCGCAGCAGCGTGCTCTTGTTCTGCAGGGCGGCGTAGCGCGCGAGTTCGTCGACGAGACGCGGGATGCGGAAGAACCGCACGCTGTAATCGGCGCGGCACGCGGCATGACCGACCGCGCAACCGATGTAGCTCTTGCCGACGCCGGTCGGGCCGGTGATGAGCACGTTCAGGTGTTCGGCGATCCAGCCGAGGTCGGTCACCTGGGCGAGCGCGGTGCGATCGAGCCCGCGCGGTGCCTTGAGGTCGAGGTCCTCGAGCGCCGCGGCCTGCGTGAGCTTGGCCCAGCGCAGCCGCTGGCGCAGGCGGCAGGACTGACGCTCGACGAGCTCGTGCTGGATCAGCAGTGCCAGACGCTCGTCGAACGTGAGCTCGTTCGAGGCCGTGGTCGTGAGCTGCTGCTCGAGCGCGGCGGCCATGCCGCGCAGGCGCAGTTCGTGCAGTTGGTGAAGCAGTGGTTGGGTCAGCATCGGGATCCTCTCAGGTGAAGTAACGGGCGCCGCGCACGTTGTCGTGCTCAGGCGTGGGTGATGACTCGGGCGCCGGCACTGGCGGTGCCACGATCAGCGCGCGGATGGCGCGGTAACTGAAGGTCCTGAGCTCGATGGCGTGCTCGCACGCCCGTTCGAGTGCGCCGGTGCTGAAGTCGTGGGCAAGGCGCAGGATGCCCAACGAGGTGCGCAGCGCCTCATCCGGGTGCGTGCGCCGATGCACCTGCTCGCGCAGTACCGTGGCGGTCGCCGGCCCGATCGCCTCGGCGCGTTCGAGCAGGCGCTCGTGGTTTAACTCGATGACGGCGCGGTGTCGCTCGGGTCGATGCGCCGGATCGGTGTTGAAGCGACGCGGGCCGTCCTGGCGCAGGTGCGTGGCGACCGCCTGGCCGCGGTAGAACACCTCGACCATGTGCCGCGTCAGGCGCAGGTCCACGGTCTTGCCGATCAGCCGGTACGGCACCGAGTAATACCGGCGCTCGAACTCGACGTGGTAATCGAGGTGCACCTTGGCCTTCTTCCAGGTCGCGTACTGGAACCGATGCGCCGGCAACGGTCTGAGCGCCGGCCGGTCGAGCTCGCGGTAGCGGCTGCGCCGTGTGCCGTCCTCGCGTGAGAGCGGGCGATCGTTGTAATGCTCGAGCGCGGCCCACAGCGCGGCGTTGAGCTCGGCCAGGCTGAAGAACGTGCAGTGCCGCAGCGGGGCGAGGATCCAGCGCTCGATGCCCTGCACGGCGACCTCGACCTTGGCCTTGTCGCGTGGCTTGCGCACGCGCGCCGGCAGCACCGCGACCCCGTAGTGCGCGGCGAAGTCCTGGTAGCTCGGGTTGAGGTCGGGCTCGTAGCGGCAGGCGCGGGCAACACCACTCTTCAAGTTGTCGATCACGATCAGCTGCGTTACGCCGCCGATGTACTCGAACGCACGCACGTGCGCGCCGAGCCAGTCGGCGACCGTCTGGGTCAGGCTCGCCTCGACGTAGGTGAAGCTGCTCGCGCCGAGCGCGGCGACGAAGATCTGCGCGGTCTGCACCTCGCCGCTCGCGCGATCGACGATGCTCATCGTGAGTCCGGCGTAATCGACGAACAGCTTGTCGCCGGGCGTGTGCTCGAAGCGCATCACTGGGTCCTGGCGGCCGCGCCAGGCGTCGTAATCGCGACAGAACGCGCTGTACTGGCAGCCGTCGGGATGGCGCGCCCGATACTCCTGCCACAGCAGCATCCGCGTGACGCCCTTGCGGGCAAGCTCGCCATGGATCACAGCGAAGTCCGGCGTCGGGTAGCGCGCCGGCGTCGGCGCGTTCGGGTACAGTCGCGCGACGAGCACCTCGTCGTCGCACTCCTCCGGCAATGGCCACTCGATGCCGGCGGCGCGTGCCCGGCGCAGGCACTCCTGCACCGTCGAACGCGCCGAGCCGATCGCCGCAGCGATCTCCCGGTCACTCAATCGGGCCTCGGCCTTGAGCCTCAGCACCTCACGAATCTTGCGCACGGACAACCTCGCTTGCGCCACCGTCGACCTCCCTCGGGAATACCCCGAAGTGGTCACGGTAACGGGTTGTCCCGTCGCCCCTCAGCCGGCCCGGCTTAGCGTGGAACGGTGGCCCGGCATGCCGTGGAATCCTGGCCCGGCATCACGTGGAATCGCGGCCCGACATGCCGTGGAATCCGCAGGCTACGGTTTCGAACAGCACGGGCTCGCTTGTCAGACTGAGGTTAGGGTCCAGCGGAGGTTCGAGGAACTGCTCTTCCTCCAGGCCAACGCAGTCGGGATGGTCGGTCCCGACGGAAAGCCATTTGGGGTTTTGAAAGGTGGCGTC
>JBAVIQ010000156.1:0-3508 GCA_049687035.1 Steroidobacteraceae bacterium | reverse complement strand
CGCGGGGGACGTTGCCGGCGCGACCCCTGCGCGCGGCGCACAGGCCGCCAAGGTGGCTGCCATCGGTCTCGCGCTCTGGCTGCTGCCGTTGCTCGTCGTAGTGGCCACGCTCGGCGGCAGCTCGCTGTGGGCGGCCATCTACCTGTTCTTCACGAAGGCTGCGCTGGTCACCTTTGGTGGCGCATACGCCGTGCTCGGCTACGTCACGAACCAGCTGGTCGACAACCTCGCCTGGGTGACGGCGGACCAGTCCGTCGCGGGACTGGCGCTGGCGGAAACCACGCCGGGCCCGCTGATTATCGTGCTGCAGTTCATGGGGTTCATGGCCGGCTGGAACCAGCCCGGACCGTTATCGCCGCTCGGCTCGGCACTGCTCGCAGGCGCGCTCGCGACGTGGGCGACGTTCCTGCCGTCCTTCCTGTTCATCCTGCTTGGGGCGCCTTACGTCGAGCGCCTCACGCGCAATGCGCGCATCGAAGGCGCGCTCGGTGCGATCACCGCAGCGGTCGTCGGCGTCATTGCAACACTGGTGTTGCTGCTCGCACAGGTGGTGCTGTTCCCGGACGGGTGGCGCGCCGCGCCGGACTGGAATGCGGTGCTGATCGCGCTCGCGGCATGGTTCCTGCTCGAGCGGGCGCGCTGGCAGCTCGGACCCGTGCTGCTGGCGGCCGCGGCGAGCGGGTTATTACTGCGGCTGCTGCAGCAGTGAGTCGAGTCGCTGCTGGAACACCTCGAAGGGCTTGGCTCCGGACATCAACTCGCCTTCGAACTCGCCGTTGACGACTCGGCCGATCACGAACGACGGCGTCGACGCGATACCGCTGGAAGCCGCCAGCGCCGCATCGGCACGCACGGCTGCCAACACGGCGGGGTCGGCGCGGCAGTTCTCGAAGCGGGTGGTGTCCAGTCGGAAACTGCCCGCCAGCTCCGCGTAGCGTCCCTGGCTCAGGAGCGACTGGTCGCGGAACAGCGCCTCGCGGTACTCCCAGAACTTGCCCTGCTGCCCTGCGCAGCGCGCGGCCACGGCGGCGGGCAGGGCGAACTCGTGGATCGGCAGCGGCAGGTCGCGCGTGGCGAACCGGACCTTGCCCGTATCGACGTAGCGTTCGCGCAGCAGCGGCCAGGTGTTGCGGGCGAACAGCGCGCAGTACGGGCACTGCAAGTCCGTGAACTCGATGATCATGACCTGCGCTTCGGCGGAGCCGAGGGTGCGTTGGTCGGCCGGGGAATCTTCTGCCGCGGCCGGCGGCGCGACGGGGGCCTCGGGCGTCCGGGCGGTCGACGCACATCCGGCTACGCCGGCCAGTGCGACAAGGGCTGGCACGAGCAGTCTCCGCAGGGTCGACACAACGGTTCTTTGCATGGGGTGCGAGCGTGCGTCGGAACGCGGACTACTGCAAGTGCCGCTGCCCGGACCGTGATGCCCGCGGTAACATCCGCGCATGAAGTACCTGCACACGATGGTCCGCGTCACCGACATCGACGCCTCGCTCAAGTTCTATTGTGATGCGCTCGGACTGCACGAACTGCGCCGCACGGAGTATCCCAAGGGCCGGTTCACGCTGGTGTTCCTGGCCGCACCCGGGGACGACGACGCGCAGGTCGAGCTCACCTACAACTGGGATCGCGAGGAGTACGGCAGCGGTCGCGCCTTCGGCCATCTCGCGTACGAGGTCGACGACGTCTACGAGTCATGCCGTCGCCTCATGGAGCACGGCGTCACGATCAACCGTCCGCCGCGCGATGGCCGCATGGCCTTCGTCAGGTCGCCGGACAACATTTCAATCGAGTTGTTGCAGAAGGGCGTGGCGCAGGCGCCGGCCGAACCCTGGCTGAGCATGCCGAACACTGGCGTCTGGTGACCCGTCATGCCTGCGGCAACTGCGCACGCGGTGCACGCTTAGAACGTCGCGCCGACGATGCGCGGTTCGGGCTCCAGGGCGACGCCGAATTTCGCCTGTACCGAGGCTGCCACGCGACGCGCAAGCGCCAGCAATTGCGGCCCGGTGGCCTGCCCGAGATTGACCAGCACCAGCGCGTGCTGCGCCGACACGGCGGCATCGCCGTCGCGAAAGCCACGCCAACCCGCCTGCTCGATCAGCCAGGCCGCTGACAGCTTGCGCTCGGCATCGGTCGACGTCGGGAAGACCGGCACGCCCTCGAAGCGCGCCTGCAACTCGACAGCAACTGCACGCGTAACGACCGGGTTCTTGAAGAAACTGCCGGCGTTACCTGCGACGGCAGGGTCCGGCAGCTTGCGCCGGCGAATGCGTCGCACCGCCGCGGCAACGTTGCGCGGCGTCGCGTTCACCCCACCCATCGCGGCAAGTTCCTCGCTGAGCCCGGCGTACGAGAGGTTCGTCGCGCCGGCCTTAGGCAGTCGCAGCTCGATGGCCGTAACGATCCGGCGATCGGGCTCGCGCTTGAACACGCTGTCGCGATAACCGAACCCGCAGCGTTCAGCCGACAGCCGGTCGAAGGCGCCCGCCTGGCGGTCGTAGACGTGCACGGCCGCGATGAACCTGCCGACCTCGACGCCGTAGGCGCCGATGTTCTGGATGGGTGCAGCGCCCGCCTGACCGGGAATCAACGCAAGGTTCTCGAGGCCCTGCAGGCCCTGATCGAGCGTCCAGTCCACGAGCGCGTCCCATTCGAAGCCGGCATCGACGTGCACGAGCGCGTGATTGCGGTCGTCGCCCACGATGCGGGCGGAATGACCCTGCAGGTGAATCAGGCAACCGTCGAACCGTTCGGTGGCGAAGAGCACGTTGCTCCCTGCGCCCAGCACCATCAGCGGCAGGTGCTGCAGCGCAGGCTCTGCCAGCAAGGCCGGCAGTACGGCTGCGTCAAGCACGGTTGCCAGGCAATGGGCGCGCGCGTCCAGATGGAACGTATTCCAGCCGTGCAATGGCACGTCCCAGGCAAGCGAATACGCGACGGCCATCCGGCCCTCCCGGGCGTGCGGCGGAGGGCGGTGAGCTTGCCACTGCGCGAGTGCATCCGTCACTATGCATGCAAGGCCGCAGCTGAAGGGCCCGCTCCACCATGCATGCAGAGAACACATTGCCACGCGGTGTCGGCACGCCCGCGGAAGCCCAGGCGTTCCTCGACGCGAACCCCGACATCGAGGCCGTGCAGCTGGTCATCACCGATGCGTGCGGCGTGGGCCGCGGCAAGAACGTGGCGCGGGAAGAACTCGCGGCGTTGTACGGCAGTGGCCGCAACGTCGCCGGTTCCATTCTCGGCCTCGACATCACCGGCGAGGACGTCGAGGGCACCGGACTGGTCTGGGACGTCGGCGACGCCGACCAGTGCTGTCGGCCCGTCGCGGGATCACTGGCGCGTGCGCCCTGGCTCAAGCGGCCCTCGGCGCAGGTCCTCGGCACGATGTACGAACTTGACGGCCAGCCGTCGAAAGCCGATCCGCGCCACGCGCTTGCCGGGGTTGTCGCGCGTTGTGGAGACGCAGGCCTGACGCCCGTTGTCGCCGTCGAGCTCGAGTTCTACC
>JBAVIQ010000155.1:0-4701 GCA_049687035.1 Steroidobacteraceae bacterium | reverse complement strand
TCGGGCGCGGGCATCGCCGTGGACGGCGGGGCGGCAGTGAACTTCTAGCTTGCCCCCGGGAGATGCTGCCGATCTTCGACATGCCCCGCATCCAGTTCGCGGCGAGCTGACATAATCACGACTTGAGCCAGGTCACGGTTTTATTTTGGTCGATCAGGGATGATTCGACTCCGGCCACCGTGCCGGGTAGCCCTATGCAAAGTCTCGCCCAGAGCAGTTGATGTCTGAACCGGTCGTATTCAAGCGCAGCTTACCGATTGCCCTCCTGACGATCCTGCGGACGTTGGCCCCGCCCATCGTTGCTATCGGCATGCTGGCCGGCATTGCGCGCGCGTTCGGCATCGACTTCGGCAGCCATTTCATGATGCTCTCGGTGCTGCTCGCCATCCTGTCGCCGGTCATCATGCAGCCGCCGCAGCTCACCGCACTGCAGCTGGCAACGGGCAAGTGGTCGGCGATGGCCAGCCTCCTGGCGCGCTGGCTGCTGCTGCTGGCCGTCCTGCTCGCCATCGGCTATGTGACCAAGTTCTCCGAGGACTTCTCCCGGCGCGTCGTGTTGACCTGGGCGGTCGTGACGCCGGTCCCGCTCATCCTGGTATTGCTGGCGCTCAACGAGGCGATGCAGCGCCTGATGTACTCACGGAGCAACGTGCGTTCGGCCGTGTTTGCCGGCTACGGCGAGGCCAGCGTCGCGCTGGCCGAGCGTCTCAGGGACAACCCCGGGATCTGCATCGCGGTGGACGGATTCTTCGACGACCGAAGCCCGGAACGGCTCGGCATCCCGGGAGGCGAGAGGGTGCTCGGCCGGCTGAGCGAGCTGGCCGAATACGTCAACGTGCACAAGACGGAAGTCATCTTCGTCGCGTTGCCGATGCGGCACGTGCAGCGGGTGCTCGACTTGCTCGACGACCTGCGCGATACGACGGCCTCGATCTACTACGTGCCCGACGTGTTCGTGTTCGACCTGATCCAGTCGCGTACCGGCGAGATCCTCGGCATGCCCGTGGTGGCCCTGTGCGAGACGCCTTTTTCTGGCTATCGCGGCGTGGTCAAGCGCCTGACGGATGTGTCCTTGTCGCTGCTCGGGATGCTGCTCCTCAGCCCGCTGTTCGCCGCGGTCGCCGTGGCAGTGAAGCTGAGCTCGCCGGGGCCCGTGATCTTCAAGCAGCGGCGCTACGGCCTGGACGGGAAGGAGATCCATGTTTACAAGTTCCGCACGATGACCGTCACCGAAGACGGTGGCACCATCCGCCAGGCCACGCGTGACGACTCGCGCGTCACCCCGGTGGGTCGCGTATTGCGCCGCTTCTCAATCGACGAACTGCCCCAACTCATGAACGTCGTGCTCGGGAACATGAGCCTGGTGGGTCCGCGGCCGCATGCGGTCACGCACAACGAGGAATACCGCAAGCTCATCAAGGGTTACATGTTGCGGCACAAGGTGCGGCCCGGCATCACCGGGCTCGCGCAGGTGAACGGCTGCCGCGGCGAGACCAACCGCCTCGAGGACATGCAGGCCCGAATCGAGTACGACCTCGATTACCTGCGCCGGTGGTCGCCGGGGCTAGACTTCAAGATACTGTTCAAGACGGTCATGGCAGTTCTGTTCGACCGCAAGGCCTACTGAGTTCGCGGATCCACCTCGAACAGCCGCGCGCACAGCTGGGCATAGTCGGCATCCGAGTCGGCGAAGATCGAGCGCAGGTCGACGATAAGCCGGTTGAACGACTCGGTGTCACCTACACCTACGACATCCTCGAGATGCCGATGTGCCGCGACGAGCCGCGCGCGCATTTCGGCGGCGAAAGGATTCGCCACCTGGATGTCCCGGTAGACCTCCGGGTCGCCGCTCACGATTCGCGCCAGCAGTGCGAGTAGCGTTCGATGCGGCGGCGGCGCAATTCTTGCTGCAGCCGTGAGGTCGTAGTTTGCAGCCCGCAGCGCGATGCCGAAACTCAAGACGGCCGCATGCGTGGCGACTTGCAGCGCGGCACAGGCGCGGTCGTGCTCGTCGGCGCTGAGGCGCAAGACGTCGGATCCCTGCGAGCGGATAAACTCCAGGAACGCTTCGGCCCGTTGGCCTGCGGCATACGGCACTGCGACGACACTCCGCCCGGCGAAGCCAAGGCTCGGGGCGAACATGGGATTGATGCCGAGCAGTTCCGCCTGGGTGCCGACCCCTTCGAGCGCCTGCGCGAAGCGGCTCTTGACCGACAGGGTGTCGACCAGGAGCGATCCGTGCTTCATTCGCGGCAGTATGGCTCGGAGGCCTGCAATGGCCACTTCTTCCGGAGTGGCGAGGATCACGAGGTCGACCGACTCGATCAGCCGCAGGGTCTGGTGGTTCGGATTGCAGATGTCGTCCTGCAGCCACGTGACTTGCGGCAGGGCCTTCGGACTGCGCCTGTCGACGACATGCACCGCGGATACGCCCGCGGCGACGGTGAGGCGCTCCACGAGCAGCGCACCTACGGCGCCGCTGCCGCCGATGACCACGGCGCTGGTAATTGCCTGGATACTGGTCACTGGCCTGAAGACGTGGAGACGGCGCGTGGCTGCTCGATGATCTCGTCTTCCATGCGGCACGCCTCGTCGATGATCATTGCGAACAGGCGGACGGCGAACTCGGCATCGACATGGTGCTCGCGAGCCATCCGTGCGCAGCGCTCCTTCACTTCCGCCACGCGCCCGGGTTGCATCATCGGGATGTCGTGCTCCCGCTTGTAGTGTCCGACCGCCCGGCAGATCTCGTAGCGGCGACCCAGCAGCCGGATGATCTGCTCGTCGACGGAATTCAACTCCCGACGGAAGTTCAGCAGCGTTTCCATGGGTGCTCCTGCGCTCATCCGGCCGCCGCCGTCATGGGAATCACGGTCAGGTCGCTTTCCGACAGCGCGCCGACCGTGGCGCGCGACTTGAGCAACATCTCGTCGAGTTCGTCCTGCGCGTTGGACAGGTCAATGATGGCTCCGCCGACGCCCACCGTGACGGCTTCGTCGGTCACTACGATGGTGCGAATCACCACGCTGAGGTCGGCGCTACCGTTCAGGCCGAAGAACCCCATCGCTCCCGAGTAGACGCCGCGGGGGCCGGCCTCCAGCCGGTCGATGATTTCCAGCGTGCGCTGCTTCGGGGTGCCGGTCATCGATCCGGGCGGGAACGATGCCTGGACCGCCTGCACCGACGAGATTCCCCGCCGCAGTCGCCCACGGATGGAACTGACCAGCTGGTGGACGGTCTTGTAGCTCTCGACCGCGAAGATGTTCGACACGTGCACGCTGCCGATGTTGCAGACCGTGCCGATGTCGTTGCGCAGCAGGTCGACGATCATGAGGTTCTCGGACCGGTCCTTCTCGTTCGTGCGCAAGTCCTCGTACAGGGCCTCGTCTTCCGCGACCGTCTTGCCCCGCTTGCGGGTGCCCTTGATCGGCTTGGCGTCGATGACGCCATACGGATCGATCGTCAGGAACCGCTCGGGTGAGGAACTCAGCACAGCCGCACCCGGGAAGTTGAGGTACGTGGCGTACGGCGCCGGGTTTCTCGCGCGTAGCGCGCGGTAAGTGTTCAGCGGGTCGATCTCGACGTGGTTGGTGATCATGTTGGTGAGGCAGACTTCGTAGCTCTCGCCCTTCTTGATCTCTTTCTTGCATTCCGCGATGAGTTCGACGTAGCGGTCCGCCGGGTGCCGGAAGGTCTGTCGCACCGTCTGCGGGTGCAGCGCGCGACTCCATTGCGGAACCGGCTCGAGTTGCTGGAGCCGCTCGGCCATGTCGTTCAGCCATTGCCTGGCGCGGGCCTCGTGCTCCTCGTCGTCGAGACAGACGAGGTAAGCGATGTCCTCCTCGTGGTCGAAGGCGATCAGGCGGTCGGCAAAGACGAACGCGGCGTCCGCAGTCGGCGACCTGTGCGCTGCGTTCGCGCCGCAGTCGGCCTTGAGTTCATAGCCCAGGTAGCCCGCATAGCCGCCATTGAAGTCGAACGGCAGGCCTTCGGTGTCGATGTGGCGCTCACGTAGTTGTCGGTCGAGGTAGCTGAAAATGGATTCATCGCAGGTCGAGGTTTTGCCGCGGTGCTTGACCGTCACCTGCTTCGATGCCAGGTCATAGCTCACGAACTCAGCGTGCGGACCGCTGGCATCGCCCATGTAGGAGAAGCGGGAGAATTCACGAACCAGGGCGCTGTCGAGCCAGAAAGCGGGTTTGGAGTCCGCGTACAGGTTCATGAACACCTGCTCGGCATCGAGGGGCAGCGGCAGGCGCCGGTAATACACCGAGAAGTGCTTGCCGTGCAGTGTTGCGCGTGCGGCAGCTCCGGCGGACTCGACGGGTTGCGGCGCGGGCACGACGTTGTACATCTCCGGCGACCGGGGTGGGCGAACCTGCTCGGAACAGCGCCGCCGCGGCGGGTTCCGCCGGCGGTATTCGCTCGTGAGCGACTTGAAGTTGTCCAGCAGGCGATGTCCGAACTCGGTGCCGATCGATTCCGGGTGGAACTGCACGCCCCAGATCGGCCGGCTCTTGTGCCGCACGCCCATCAGGATCCGGTCTTCGGTCCACGCCAGGGCCTCGAGCTCGTCCGAAAGTTCCGGCACGTGCAGCGAGTGATAGCGAATGGCGGAGAACGGAGAAGGAATTCCGGCAAAGATCTCGGTGCCGGTGTGGTGGATGTGGCTGGGCCGGCCGTGCATCACCGCAGGGACGT
>JBAVIQ010000154.1:0-3651 GCA_049687035.1 Steroidobacteraceae bacterium | reverse complement strand
CTTGACTACTGCGTGCGTTTTGCGCCGCCGAGTTCCACCGCGAGCCGATAGATGTGGTCGATTCCCTCGTAGAAGGACCGGACCGGCAGACGCTCGTTGAGTCCGTGCGCGTACATCTCGGAGGGCTTCGAGAACAGGCCGGAGCTCGCGAACGTCGGGATGCCGGCCCTGCGATAAACCTTGCCGTCGGTGCCGCCGGATTCGAGATAGGGCACGACGGGCACTCCCGGGTACTGGTCGTGCACCGCGCGCGTGATGGCCTTCATCACGTCGGGTCGCATCTCGGACACGGGGCTCGCTTCCGGGGTGTCCAGCGTAGTGATGTGCACGTCCGTATCGGCGATCGCCGTCACCAGCGCGTCGCGCACGGTGTCGACGGGAACGCCGGGGAAGATCCGGCAGTTGACGGTGGCCTTCGCCTTCTGCGGCAAGGCGTTTTCGGCATGTCCCGCATCGAGCATGGTCGTCACGCAGGTCGTGCGCGTCGTGCCCACGAACTCCGGCGACCTCGACAGCGTTTCCGCCGCGGCTGCGTCGGTCGGATCGGCCGCGAACCGGCGCAACGCCTCGCCCACCTCACCGGCCTGCGCCTGTCCCACCGCACCGAGGTACGCGCGGGTCAGGTCGTTGGCCATCACCGGGAACTGGTACGCCTCGACCTTGAGAGTCGCGCGCGCCAGCTGGTAGATCGCATTGTCCGCGCGGGGGCGCGAACTGTGGCCGCCGGCATTGGTGACCGTCAGGTCGAAGGACGCATACGTCTTCTCGGCGCCCTGCACCAGGTAGATCAGCGGCTTGCCGGTGGCATTGTCGAGGAGGCCGCCGCCCGCGTCCGTGTTGATGGCGAACTCGGCGTTGGCTACCCAGGGGTGGGTCGCGATGAGTTTCGTCGTCAGCATCCCGGTCTCTTCATCGCCGACGAACCCGAAGACGAGATCGCGCGCCGGCTTCAGCTTCGCTTCGTGCAGCCGCAGGATCGTGGAGACCAGCGCGGCGACACCTGCTTTGTTGTCGTCTGTACCGCGGCCGTAGAAGACACCGTTCTCCTCGAGGAGCGTGAACGGACTGCGCTCCCAGTCCTCCGGGCGGGCATCGACGACGTCCATGTGCGCCGAGAACAGGATCGGCCGGCCGCGCCCCTGCCCCGGCACGCGCACGATCATCGCCTGCGTTTCACCGGAATCGAGTGTCGTGATGTCGGATGCCGGGATGCCGGCCTTCGTCAGCACGTCGCTAAGGTAGGCGACCATCGCCGGAACCTGCTGCTGGCCCTCGGCCGTGCGGAATCCGATGATGCGAGCGTAGATCTCGCGGGCCTGGACCTCGTGCGCCGGCGCGTCCGCCATGGCGGGCATCGATGTCAGCGCCATGGCCACCAGCGTCAGGATCAGTCGCGTCATCGTTCTCTCCCCGGTTCGGCCTGCTCGCAAGCATACCTGAGCAGGCGCGGCGCGCATCCGTCCCGTAGTCCCTTGCCGCTCGCGAGGGCGCATACTCGGCCGCTCGGTCGACTCCAGGAACGTCCCTGTGGGCCGGTCGCAGGTGGATAACCGGCAACACATCACTATGGAAGGGGAAACTCATGCACTCATTATTCAAAACGTTGCTGGTCGGAACCGTGCTCGCCGTCGGCGGGATTGCAGTCGCCTCCGCGGCTTCTGCCAAGGATCCGATCATCGGCACCTGGCAGCTGAATGTGGCCAAGTCCACGTTCAAACCCGGACCGGCGCCGAAATCCCATTCACGGACGTATACGGCGACGGCTGATGGCATCGAACTGACATACGATACGGTCGCTGCGGACGGCTCGGCTACGAATGGCAAGTCGAGCTTCAAGGACGACGGCAAGGACTATCCCATCACCGGCTCCAAAGACTTCGACACGGTGTCGCTGAAGCGGATCGACGCCAGCACGGTTGAAAGCACGCAGAAAAAAGCGGGCAAGGTCGTCGGCACGACGCTGCGCACGGTCTCGAAGGACGGCAAGGTCATGACACTCAAGCTCACGGGCAAGGATGCCAAGGGCCAGGCCTACGACAACGTGATGGTCTTCGACAAGCAATAGGTCGAAGCCGGGTGTGGACCGCCTCGATCTTGATCGAGGCGTGTTCCACCCACCCTGCCTGGCTAGATGTTCGGCAGGTCCTGGATGTCGGTGTTCTGCGACACGGCGATGTGCCACTTGCCCGCCCCGTCCAGCTTCAGCACGTGCACCAGAATGCCGCGGCGCTGCTCGCCGACCTTCCAACCAGGCGCGCCCGGATCGCCCGTCAGCACCCAGGTGTCGTGCACGACGGCCACCGACGGCGCCAGCACGCGTACCGTCATTCCCTCGCTGACCAGCGTCGTCTGTCGCATGCGCGATTCGTGCAGCAGCACGTGCATCCGTGCGATCTCGCTCGCGCCTGTCCAGCGCATGCCGATGACGTTCACGAAATCCGCGTCCTCGGCGTAGAGGTCCTGCAGGCGCTCCATGTCGTGAGCGTTCCAGATCGTGGCGAACTGCTCGGCGAGGCGCGAGACCGACGATTCGACGCCTTCGTCGCGATTCATGATTTGCTCCCGGTTGCAGTGACGGCAGGGGGCGGCTCGTCCGGCGAGACCACCGCAGGCACTGCCCTGTCACTTCTTATACGCGCTTCTGCCGATGGCGCGGCGTGGCAGGCCGGGCGAGCAGCCGCGGCGCCTAGGATTCGAGGCCCTGGGCCTCGAGGTACTCGTCGTAGGTGCCGGTGAAGTCGGTGATGCTGCCGTCGGGCTTCAGCTCGATCATGCGGTTGGCCAGCCCGCCCACGAATTCGCGGTCGTGGGACACGAAGATCAGCGTGCCCGGGTACTTTTCCAGCCCGATCTGCAGCGACTCGATCGTTTCCATGTCCATGTGGTTCGTCGGCTCGTCCAGCAGCATCACGTTGGGCCGCGTCAGTATCATCTTGCCGTACATCATGCGGCCCTTCTCGCCACCCGAGAGCACCTTCACCTGCTTCTTGGTCTCGTCACCCGAGAACAACAGGCGTCCGAGCGTGGCGCGCACGATCTGCTCATCGTCGGCCTTGCCGGTCCAGGTCGACATCCAGGTGAGCAGGTCGGTCTTCTGTTCGAACTCCGCGCTCGGATCCTGCGGCATGTAGCCGACCTGCGCGTTCTCGACCCAGGTGACGGTGCCGCTGGTCGGCGTCAGGTCGCCCGCGAGGCAACGCATCAGCGTGGTCTTGCCGATGCCGTTCGGGCCGATGACCGCGACGCGCTGCTCGGCCTCGATCGTGAACTTGAGGTTGGTGAAGACGTTCTTGTCCGCGCCAGGGTAACGGAACGTCAGGCCTTCGACGGTCACCGCCGAACGATAGAGCTTCTTCGCCTGCTCGAAGCGGATGTACGGGTTCTGCCGCGACGACGGACGGATTTCCTCAATCTTAATCTTCTCGAGCTGGCGCTTGCGCGACGTGGCCTGCCGCGCCTTCGACGCGTTGGCCGAGAAACGGCGCACGAATTCCTGCAGGTCCGAGATCTGCGCCTTGGCCTTGGCGTTCGACGACTCGACGCGCTGCCGTGCCTGCACCGACGCGAGCATGAAGTCGTCGTAGTTGCCCGGGTAGATCTTGAGCTGCTGGTAGTCGAGGTCGGCGATGTGCGTGCACACCTGGTTCAGGA
>JBAVIQ010000153.1:0-1754 GCA_049687035.1 Steroidobacteraceae bacterium | reverse complement strand
CCTAACCCCTAACCCCTTCCTGACCTTCCTCCCCTTCCCCCACTTCCCCCTCTTCCCAATGCGCCTCCGCGTCGCCACCCGCCTGCTCCAGATCCAGCGCGTACTCGTCCGCCACGGGCTCGACGAGATCATTCTCGCGATGCACCTGTTCCGTCCGCTGCGTTTCGCTTTCTACCTGTCGCCGGCGACGTGGTTCGAACGTCGCAAAGGCGGCCCGCGCGGTGAGCGCATCCGTCTCGCGCTCGAGGAGCTGGGGCCGATCTGGGTGAAGTTCGGGCAGGCTCTGTCGACGCGACGCGACCTGCTGCCGACCGACATCGCCGACGAGCTCGAAAGACTGCAGGACCGCGTGCCGCCGTTCCCGGGGGCGGAAGCCAGAGCCATCATCGAGGGCGCTTACGGCAAGCCGGTGGGCGAAGTGTTCGCAGAGTTCGACGAGACGCCGCTCGCCGCCGCCTCGATCGCACAGGTGCACACCGCGCGACTGCGATCTGGCGAAGAAGTCGTCGTCAAGGTCGTGCGTCCCGGCATCCGGGCGAAGATCGAGCGCGACATCGAGGTGATGTACGTCCTCGCGCAGCTCGCGCGCGACTATTCGCAGGAAGGCTACCGGCTGCGGCCCTACGAGGTCGTGCAGGAGTACGAAAAGACCATCCTCGACGAGCTCGACCTCATGCGCGAGGCGGCGAACGCCGCGCAATTGCGCCGCAACTTCGCCGGCTCGAAGCTGCTGTACGTGCCCGACGTGTACTGGGATTACTGCCGGCCCGAAGTCATGGTCATGGAGCGCATCCACGGTGTGCTCGTGAGCGACATGGCCGAACTCCTCCGTCGCGGCACGAACATCCAGGCGCTGGCCGAGAACGGCGTGGAGATCTTCTTCACGCAGGTGTTCCGGCACAACTTCTTCCACGCCGACATGCACCCCGGCAACATCTTCATTCAGACCGACGATCCGCAGCGGCCGGTGTACGCGGCGGTCGACTTCGGCATCGTCGGCTCGCTCGATGCGCGCGACCAGCACTACCTGGCCGAGAACTTCCTCGCGTTCTTCGACCGCGACTACAACCGCGTCGCACGCCTGCACGTGGATTCGGGCTGGGTGCCCAAGGACACGCGTGTCGACGAACTGGAAGCGGGAATCCGCACGGTGTGCGAACCCATCTTCAACAAGCCGCTGTCGGAGATTTCGTTCGCGCAAGTGCTGATGCGGCTCTTTGAAGTCGCGCGCCGTTTCGACATGCGCGTGCAGCCGCAGCTGATCCTGCTGCAGAAGACCCTGCTGCAGATCGAAGGGCTCGGACGGCAGCTCTATCCGCAACTCGACCTGTGGAAGACCGCGCAGCCGATCATGCAGGAATGGGGCGCAGACCGGCTGAGCGGCCGCAACATCGCCCAGGAACTGCGCCGGCAACTGCCCGACTTGTCAGAGTCCATACGCATGCTGCCGCAGCTGCTGCAGCAGTTCGTGCAGAAGGCGTCCGAAGGCACGCTGCGCATCCGGGTGGACAATGAGTCTTACGAAGGGCTGCGGCGCGAGATCCAGGCGAGCGCCAGGCGCCGCGACCAGACCATCATCGGGGCGGCAGTGTTGCTGGCAGGGATTCTCTGGCTGGCTTTCCGCACGGACTGGATGCCCGGCGTCCTGCTCACGGCTGCGGGCCTGTTGACGGCGTTGCTCGCGCGCCGTTGATCACCGCGGCGCGATGCCGCGAGACGGTCGATCCGGAGCCTTTCCCAGAGCGCGTGTCTGC
>JBAVIQ010000152.1:0-4688 GCA_049687035.1 Steroidobacteraceae bacterium | reverse complement strand
GTGACCGTAGCTGATCGCAACCCAGTGGTTATGGGTGCGCGGCACGCCTTTGGGCATGCCCTCCGTTCCGGACGTCCAGCAGATTGTCGCGACGTCGTCTGCCGAGACCCGCAACGCGTCGACGTGCGCTGCAAGCGCGGCCCGGGATTCCGGCGTGAGTGCGGCGGGAACAAAGGGCAGGCTGCCTTCCGGCGCTTCCGGACCCAGACACAAGACCTGCAGAGGTCGACCCTTGCCAAGTTCCACAGCACTTGCTGCGTAATCGGCTCCCTTCAGGGCGCGCACCGTCAGCGTGGCGCGCGCACCCGTGAGATCGACGATCTGTTCCAGTTCGTGGCGCCGGAACTGCATCGGCACCGGGCTCACGATGATGCCGAGCCGCAGGGCGGCGAGGTACAGCGCGGGATACTCCGCGATGTTCGGCAGTTGCGTGACCAGGATGTCGTCACGACCGAGCCCAAGTTCAAGCAGCCGCAATGCGTAGCCGTCGGCGAGGTCCGCGACGTCCCGGAACGTGAGGCGCAACGGCGAACCGCCGACGAGCGCATCACGGTTCGGGGGATCGAGCACGGCGAGTTGGGACGGTGCGGAATGCACGGCAGCGTCGAACAGGTCCGTGATGCGGGTGTCCGACCACCAGCCGAGCCGCCGGTATTCCCGGACCAGTTCTTCGCGAGTCGTGCGCAAGTGCGATGCTCCTCGGAAAGCGTCTGCGATCGAGTATAGGTAACGGTCCGTGGACCGGCAATTGATGCCACGTTGGCGCGCCAGCGTATCGTACTGTATGGTCCTGTAACGAAAGTGACTACCGGAGAATGCCATGGATCGTCGTCTATTCATGCAGGCCAGCGCCACCGTTCCCCTCCTGGCGGCGGGGTCCGTCGCCACCGCGGCTGCAGCACCCGACTACCTCGCAATCACGCAGAAGATGATCACTGCGTGGCGCGGCAAGGACCTCGAAGGGATGCTGGTCCATATCGACGACGACATCGTCTGGCACTCGCACGTGGGCAGCCCGCCCATCGTCGGCAAGGCGGCGATGCGCGAGTTTGCGTCCAAGCTCACGGCCCAGATGAACGACATCAAGTGGCGTATTTTCGAAACCGCCACCAATGGCCACCGGGTGTTCCTGGAAGGAGTCGACGACTTCGTGACCAATGAGGGGCGGCGAGTCGTGCTGCCGTATGCCGGGGTGCTCGCGTTCAAGGATGCGCGCATCAGCGAATGGCGCGACTACTTCGACCGCGCGGTCTTCGACCGGCTCAAGGCCGGCGAGCCGATGCCCGACTACCTGCAGGCGCTCGTCGACCGCCCGGCGTTGTTCTAACCGCGCGGCGGCCAGGGAATGAAGGCACTGGTCACCCGCTCGTAGTCGGCAAAGGCTGCGGGCCGCTTCTTGCGCATGCGACGCTCGACGAGCCCGATCCCGAGCGGGCCGAGCAGGATGTAAGCCAGCGTCAGCGGGCTCACGATCGCGAGCCACCCCCAGGGTGTCTCGAGCGCGATCAGGAAAAAGCCGCACCAGACGAGGAATTCCCCGAAGTAGTTCGGATGGCGCGAGTAGCGCCAGAGCCCCGCACGCATGATCTGGTTGTGGTGGGCTGGATCGCGCAGGAAGCGGCGCAGCTGGATGTCCGCCACCGTCTCGAGCGTCAGCCCGATGAAGAACAGCACGGTGCCGGCGAGGGCGACGGCGCCCAGCGCGGGCTCAGGGGTGCGCTGCGCCAGGAACAGCGGGAAGGCGATCGCGACGCCACTGGCTGCACCCAGCGACAGGAATACGTGTGTGAGGCTGTACCAGGCGTAGTTCTGGCCGATCGACGCCGCATGGGTGCGCAGCCTGGCGTAGCGAGGGTCCTCCTTGCCCCAGTTGCGCGCTCCGATGTGCCACGCAAGACGTGCAGCCCAGATCAGCGTGAGTCCCAGCACCAGGTTCTGGCGCGCCTGGTTGCCATCGCAAACCAGGTAGAACACGCCGGCGGTGATGGCCATGCCGACCGGGTACAGCGGATCACCGATGCTCGAGTCGTTGATCGCGAGGCTGATCAGCCAGAGCGTGATCCAGAAGCCGAGAATCGTCGCGGCGCAGATCAGCACCAGGTAAAGGATGTCGGACGGCATCGCGACGTCTCCTCAGCGGCCGGTGCGGATCACGGGCACGTTCAGCATGCGCGCCATGCGGCGCTCGAGGCCTTTCGGATCGAGCGCCAGCGCGGCCCGCACTTCGACGGCCATGCGATCAGTGTCCAGTTCGTCGACACCGCGGGTCACTGCGCGCAGCCCGGCCCGTGCGATGTCCTCGGGCTTTTCCTTGCCGCCTTCGACGTGCGCGGCCATGCGGGTATCGACCGAGCCGACGATCAGCGCGGTCACCTGCGTGCCCTGGCCGGCGAGTTCCGCGCGCACGCAGCCGCTCAAGCTGCGAGTTGCGGCTTTCGACGGCCCGTAGCCTCCCATGTTCGGGATCGGACAGAGCGCAGCCGCCGAAAGCACGTTGATGATCGCTCCGCCGCCGTTGCGCGCGAGGACTGGCGCGAATGCACGGCACATTGCCAACGTGCCGAAGTAGTTCACTTCCATCTCCTGCCTCGCTACGGACATGTCGGGCGCGCCGAGCAGAGTCTGGTTGCTGAACAGGCCGGCGTTGTTGACGACCAGGCTCACGTCGCCGCATTCCCGGGCGGCCTTTGCGACCTCGTCGCAATCAGTGACGTCGAGTTCGAGCGCGATGCAGCGCCCCGGGAACTGCGCGACGAGATGCGCCGCCGCCGCGGGATCCCGGCTGCCTGCGTACACTCTCTGCGCGCCCGATTCGAGCAGCACTCGGACGAAAGCTTCGCCGATGCCGCGATTGCCGCCGGTGACGAGACCGACACAGCCCTTGATTTCCATCGTCAGCGCTCCGCGTTCGAAGGTGGGTTGTTGCCTTGGGCGCCCCCGCCGGCCGGCAGGATGAGGTCGGGACCCGGTGATCTTTCGTACAGCCGTTCAACGTCAACCACACGGCGGGTGAGTGCCACGCGCTGGTTGATCGTGCCCTTGTCGGACACTTCGTGCTGGTCGGCGCTCGGCGGTTCGGTGAGCAGCTTGAGCCGCTCGACTCGCTCGCTGAGGCCGCGACCCGCATTGAACGCCTGCAGTCGTGCCCGCAACTCGACCTCGAGTTCCGGCGTCGGCGGCACCTTTGGCCAGGCGAGCATCGCTACGAACGACAGGTTCTCGCCGCACACCACGACGTCGGCGATCAGCGGCGAGAACGCTTCGAGGAACTCCGCGCGCAATTTTCCGGCAGCAACCCACGAGCCCGTGCCGAGCTTGAAATCCTCGGCCATGCGACCTGCAAAGCGCAGTCCCTTCTGGATGTCTGCCGGATCGTGGAGTTGCGCGGTGTCGCCGGTACGGTAGAAACCTTCCTCGTCGAAGATGCCGCGATTCACCTCCGGGTTGGACAGGTAACCAGGCGTAACGATCTGGCCGCGGATACGCACTTCATAGCGCGGCCCGTTCGGCACCAGCTTGAGCGTCATGCCAGGCATCGGCAGTCCGATGCCCACTGCTTCGGTCGGGAAGTAGATCGACATGCAACCCGACGTGGTTTCGGTGGCGCCGTAACCCGTCGTGAAGAAGATGCGCTCGCCGATGGTCTCCACGGCAAGTCGCTGGAATCGTTCGTACAGCGCCTGCGGCAGGCCGGCGCCGCCGTACAGGGCGAGGCGAAGATTGCGGAAGAACTGTTTGCGCAGTTCCGCGTCCTGCTCGAGCGCATCGGCCAGCATCGCGTAGCCGAACGGTACATTGATGTGAAAGCTCGGCGGGATTTCCTTGATGTTGCGCAAGGATTCTTCGAACAGCCCCGGCATGGGCCGTCCCGCGTCGATGTAGAACCGGCCACCGCTGCACAGCGTCGCAAACTGGTTGCACGCTCCCGACACGTGGCTCCAGGGCAGCCAGTCGAGCATCGTTTCGGTCCAGCCGGCGGATCTTGCGAGTACCTGTCGGGCCTGGGCGACATTGGCCGAGACCATGCGCTGTGTCTGCACCACGGCCTTCGGCATGCTCGTGGAGCCCGAGGTCAGCATGTAAAGGGAATGCGCGTCGGGATCGTTACTGGCGATCGCCCGCTCGACAGCCGGTGTCACGGTCGTGGCCAGCACGTCGGCGTAGGCGACGGCGGGGCGAGCGAGTGCGGAAGGATCCGCCGTCACCACGACTGCGTCGCCGAAATCGACCTTCTCGAGCGCGCGCTTGAAGGGACCGGTCTGCTCGGCGAAAACGACGGCAGGCTTGACCAGGTTCACCACGTGCCGCAACCGGCCGAAGTCGCCCGGCATCAGCGAATAGTTGGCACTGACCGGACAGACGGGCACGCCCGAGGCCATGCCGCCGAATTTCACGACGCCGTGCGCGATGGAATTGCCCGAGAGGATCAACAGCGAACGGCCGGCCGGCAGGCGCTGATTGATCAGCCACTGCGTGACCGCATCCGCCGCGTGCTTGAACTGGCCGAACGAGTACTCGATCCACGGTCCACCTTTGCCCGCACGCTCGGCAATGCATGGACGGTCGGGATCGCGCGCTGCCCACTCCGACAACTGTGCCGGCAGGTTGGGAATGAAAGGCGCGAGTTCAGTGACGGGCTCGACGACGAGCGTGCCGTCGGCGCGCCGTTCGACGCGCATGTCGGACGG
>JBAVIQ010000151.1:0-8678 GCA_049687035.1 Steroidobacteraceae bacterium | reverse complement strand
TTTCCCGGCTGCGCGCCGAAGGCATCGATGCTGCGCGCGGTCGCGTGGACCTGGCCCGGCACGGCTGGGGCGCAGCCGCGGGCGACCTCGACCAGTTGCTGTGGTCGGGTGAATGAGACCCAGGCCGCGTTACGCAGCGCGCGAAAGCCTTATCATGCGCGGCATACGGACTGGAGCACTTCCCGGATGACCGAGCGATACGTCGTTTTTTCCCATGGCAAGGACAGCGAGCCGTGGGGCAGCAAGATCGCAGCGATGGCCGAAATTGCGCGCGAGGAGGGGTTCCACGTCGAATCCGTCGACTATCGCGGCATCGAGGATCCGCAGGCGCGCGTGACGCGACTGCTCGCATTCTGCAAGGACTTGCGTGGATCGCTGGTGCTCGTCGGTTCGAGCATGGGCGGTTACGTGTCGGTGGCGGGCTCCTCGCTGCTGCAGGCGCGCGGCATGTTCCTGCTGGCGCCGGCGCTCTACATGCCCGGCTACGACAAGTTCAGTCCGCGACCCGCGCACTGTCCGACCACCATCGTCCACGGTTGGCGCGACGAGGTGATCCCGGTCGATAACAGCATCCGTTTTGCGAAAGAACAGAAGGCGACGTTGCACGTCGTCGATTCAGACCATCAGCTGCTCGACCAGATCCGCGCGATCAACCACTTCTTCGCGTACTTCCTCTTTCAGATCGACGAGTTCCACTGAGGGAAGGGGAGGAAGGAGAGCAAGGACAGGAAGGACAGGAAGGTCAGGAAGGTCAGGAAGGACAGGAAGGAGAGGAGGCGCCATCAGCGCAAGATTGACCTTCTCCGCGTGCAGCGCGTATCCGACCAACCCCTTCCTGACCTTCCTGACCTTCCTCTTACGCTAGAATCCCGGCTTGGGCCCGTGCCCGGGGGAACCACTATGTTTGTCGCCGCCAGATTGTCTCTCGCCGCCCTCGCGTTGTTGACGCTTGTCGCGTGCGGCTCGCCCGCGCCGGAACCGAAGGACGATGCTGCAGCTGAGGCGAAAGCCAGGGAGCTGGGCCGTGATACGGACAAGACGGTGCTGGACGACATGATCCAGACCCAGGACAGGGCGCGTGCCGTCGAAGGCGTGACCATGGACGCCAAGCGCAACCTCGACGAGGCGATCGACGCCCAGACGGGCGGCGCGAGCGACGAGTCGGGCGGCAATTAGCTTCGCGCCGCGACTGCGGCAGAGCGAGACCATGCAGCGCATTCCCGAGCCCGAACTCATGGACGAGGCCGAGCAGGCACGCGCCTATGCGATGGCCGACTTCGCCGAACCCAATGCACGCTTCGTCGGCTATTTCGAGTCCGAGTTTCCCGACCTGACAACAGGCTCGGTGCTCGACCTCGGCTGCGGTCCGGGCGATATCGTGCTGCGTCTGGCTACTCGCCGTGCCGGACTCACCGTGCATGGCATCGATGGCTCGGCGGCGATGCTGCAGTTTGCCAGCGAAAGCCTGCATGAAGCGCCCGAACTCGGCGGTCGGGTGCAGTTCATCGAGGGACTGCTGCCGGGCGCCATGCTGCCGTTGCCGGGGTACGACGCCGTCGTCAGCAACAGCCTGTTGCACCACCTGCACGATCCGGGCGTGTTCTGGCGCGCGGTGCGCGAGGCGGGCATACCAGGCGCAGCCGTGCTGGTGATGGACCTGTTCCGGCCGCAATCACCAGCCGCGGCGCAGGCCATCGTCGACCAGTATGCGGCGAGCGAACCCGCCGTGTTGCGTCAGGATTTCCTCGCATCGCTCTGTGCTGCCTTCGAGCCCGACGAGATTCGTGCGCAACTGCTTGCCCACGGCCTCGATGGCTTGAGCGTCAGGACCGTCTCCGACCGGCATCTGCTCATCACGGGCCGACTGCCGCTGCGATGAGCGACTTCTCCGCCTTCGAGCGGCTCGCCCTGCCGATCGTCCGCGGGCTGGTCGCACTGTGGGTGCGGCCATCGGTGCTGCCGGACGACGCGAAGTCGCGGCTCGGGGCCGGTCGAGTTCCCGTGTACGCGCTCGAAAAACGCAGCGTGATCGACCTCGCGGTGCTCGAGTACGTCTGCCGCGAGCGGGGCTTGCCGGATCCGCACCTGCCGGTTGGCACCAAGACGGTGCTGGCGGATTCGCTGCTCTTCCTCGAGCGTCGCACCGGTTTTTTCGGGCAACGCATCGATCGCCGCATGCCCGAGGCACTGCGCGCGCTGACGGCCGCGGCGGGCGAGGACATCACGTTCGATCCCGAGTTGATTCCGGTGAGCCTGTTCTGGGGCCGCGCCCCGGATCGTGAGCGCACCTGGTTTCGGCTGTTGATCGCCGAGGACTGGGACATCGGCGGGCGCTTCCGCAAGTTCCTGTCGCTGCTCATCAACGGCCGCAACCTGCTGGTGCTGTTCGGCGAGGTCATGCCGGTGCAGTCCGCGATGTCGGAGACGCGCGGCATGCCGCGCGGCCCGCGCCGGACATGGCGCCAGCTGCGCATGCAGTTCCGCAACCAGCGCGCGGCGACCATCGGTCCCGATCTCTCGCATCGGCGCACGATCGTGACCGAAGTGCTGCGCACGCAGGCCGTGCGCGATGCCGTGCGCCAGGACGTCCGCGACAAGAAGATATCGCGCCGGGACGCACTGAAGGTCGCGCGCAGCTACGTCTATGAAGTCGCAGCCAATTACTCGCACGCGTTCGTCGTCTTCCTCTCCGGTCTGCTGGGTCGGCTCTGGAACCGGCTCTACGATGGCGTCGAGCTCGCCAACTTCTCGAGCCTGCAGTCCGTCGACGAGGGCAGCGAAATCGTCTACGTGCCGTGCCACCGCAGCCACATGGACTACCTGCTGCTGTCGTACGTCGTGTACCACAAGGGTTATGCGGTGCCGCACATCGCGGCCGGCATCAACCTCAACATGCCGGTCATCGGCTCGTTGCTGCGACGCGGCGGCGCGTTCTTCCTGCGCCGCAGTTTCAGCGGCAACGCGACCTACTCGGCCGTGTTCTCCCGCTACCTCGGCGCGATGATGGCGCGCGGCCACTCGATCGAATACTTCATCGAAGGCGGCCGCAGCCGCACGGGGCGCCTGTTGCAGCCCAAGACGGGCATGCTCGCAATGACCGTGCGCGCCTACGTGCGGAAACCGGTGCGCCCCGTCGTGTTCGTGCCCATCTATTTCGGCTACGAGCGCCTCGTCGAAGGCCGCACCTACATCGGTGAGTTGTCCGGGCGCCCGAAGGAGAAGGAATCGGTCGTCGGCATGCTGCGCACGCTGCCCGAGCTGCGCAGCCGCTTCGGCAAGGTGTACGTGAGCTTCGGCGAGCCACTGCCGCTCGATGACCTGCTCGAACACCACGTACCCGGCTGGGACCGGCAGCGGCCAGTCACGGACGAAAAGCCCGCCTGGCTGTCGCCGCTGTGCGTCGACCTGGCTCACCAGATCATGACGCGCATCAATGCCGCCGCGTGCGTGACGCCGGTCAACCTGATGGGCACGGTGCTGCTCGCGACGCCGCGGCAGCGCATGGGCGAGGCCGACCTCGCCCGTCAGCTCGAGCTGTATGCGTCGCTGATGCGGCAGGCGCCGTATTCGCCGCGCATCTGGGTCACGCCGCTCGATGGCCAGTCGATGATCCGCCACTGCGATTCGCTGCGCATGCTGTATCGGCAATCGCACCCGCTCGGCGACATCGTCGGTATGTCCGAATCGACCGCCGTGCTGTCGAGCTACTACCGCAACAACGTCCTGCACCTGCTGCTGATGCCGTCGTTGCTGGCGAGCGCCTTCCTCAACAATGCCTCCGTGCGGCGGGTCGACCTGTTGCGACTGGCGGGCCGCGTCTATCCGTACGTCGCGGACGAGTACTTCCTGCACTGGCGTGAGCACGAATTGCCGGCGGTCGTCGATGAACTGCTCGAGGACCTGCTGAACCACGGCCTGCTCACGGCCTCCGACGACCGCAACGAATGGCGGCGACCGGCCGCCGAGTCGAGCGAAGCGGTGCAACTTTCGGTGCTGGCGCGCATCAGCGTGCCGATCCTCGAACGTTACTACCTCGCAATTTCCCTGCTGCTGCGCGCTGGCAGCGGGCGCCTGACGCAGGAAGCGCTCGAGCGACAGTGCCAGCTGACCGCGCAACGCATGGCCATGCTGTACGAACTCAATTCACCGGAATTCTTCGACCGTGCGCTGTTCGGCAATTTCGTCGAGCGCCTGCGCGCGCGCAACGTCGTCAGCGAGGCGGCCGAGGGCAGGCTGGTCTTCGATGCGAAGGTCCTCGAGGCCGTAGCCTCGGACGCGCAGTTCGTGCTGCACGAGCAGATCCGCAATTCCATCCTGCAGGTGGTGCACCGCTGAGCCGGGGCAGGGGCTCCTGCGCTCGCCGCTGGCGCCCTCAGTCGCCCTCAGTCGTCCCGCGGGATTCCTTCGGGCAACTGCCCTGCGTCGCCCCGCGGGGCTCGTTCAGGCACGGACGCGCCTTCACTCGTCAAACTTCTTCTGGCGCAGCACCTTCACCTTGCCACGCTGCGTCTTGCCCTCCAGGCGCCTCACCTTCGAGGCCCGCGTCGGCTTCGTCTTGCGGCGAGGCTTGGGTTCGACCAGCGCCGCCACGATCATCGTACGCAAGCGCTCGAGCGCGTCAGCGCGATTCTGTTCCTGCGAACGCAGGCGCTGGGCATCGATGACGATCATTCCCGCGTCCGTCATGCGGCGTCCGGCGAGACGCTTCAGTCGTGCGCGCGCGTTCGGCCACAGGTCGTTCCAGAGCGCTGAATCAAAACGCAACTCGACGGCGTTGGAGACCTTGTTGACGTTCTGACCGCCCGGTCCCGATGCACGCACGGCGCGGAATTCGATCAGGTCGTCCGGAATCGAGAGCGATTCGTTGATCTCGAAGGGCACGGCCGGACCTCAGTCGCGCGGGGCGACGGGCGAGGCGGGTGCCATCTCGACGCGGACCTCGCGCTGCGTGACGGGAATCGTCACGCCGTTGTCCTTGAACAACCGCCAGATGCGACGGTTCACATCGGACCGCACGTTGTTGACGCCTTCCTGCGGATCTGGAATCCAGAAACGCAGCTCGAGTTCGATGCCACTGTCGCCGAATCCCATCAGGCGTGCGACCGGCGCGGGCTCGTGCAGGATGCGGGGATGTCCGTAAGTGGCCTGCAGCAGCAGCTTCATCGCGACTTCGGGATCGTCCTTGTAGCTCACGCGGATCGGCAGCTTCAGCCGCACGCGCGGGTCCGTATAGCTCCAGTTGATCACCGGGTTGGTGATCAGGTGCTGGTTCGGCACCAGCGTCTCGACGCCGTCGCGGTCGCGCACGACGACGTAGCGGCCACGCAGTTCCTCGACCCAGCCGAACCCTTCGGTCGTGGTGCCCGTGGTGCCCGTGAAGCTGATGACGTCGCCCGGCTTGATCGAGCGGTCCATCAACAGCACGAAGCCACTGACGAAGTTGGCCGCGATGCTCTGCAGGCCGAAGCCGAGGCCGATGCCGATGGCGCCCGTGAGCACGTTCAGCGTCGTCAGGTCGAGGCCAGCCGCATTCAGCCCGACCAGCACGGAGATGCCGACCAGGAACGCCTGCACGAACTTCGCGATGCCGATGCGCATCGTCGGGGCGAGCGCATCGAGCTTCAGCACGTGGCGCTCGAGCCAGCGCGAGACCCACAGCGCGAGCAGCACGAAGACGCTGACGGTCACCAGCAGCTTCATCACCGACCAGACGGAGATGCGCGTCTTGCCCGCCTGCATGCCCATGCCGTCGAGGACGCGGATGACCTCGTCGCCCCAGCCCAGCAGGTGCAGCGAGAGGAAGATCCAGATCACGCCGGTGATTGCGGGGCCCCAGCCCTTGAGCCGGGCGCGGGTACCGAGCGACACGCGCAGCACGTAGATGACGACCCGAATCAGCAGCAGCAGCCCGATCAGCTGCACCGCCACGTCGACCATGTCGGCCTGCAGTCCCGTTGCGTGCAGCAGGCCGTCGGCTGCGGCCAGGATCACCAGGATCAGGGCCGGGGGCGCGCCGATGAAGAGCAATTCGCGCAGGCGGTCGGGCAGGTTCTCGGGCTCGGGCGAGACAGTGATGTGCGAGCGGGCGTAGACCGCGGCCCACCAGCCGAGCAGCAGCGCGCCTGCGATGACGACCAGCTGCAGGAAGATGTCGGGCTGTAGCAGGGTTGCCAGGGCGTCGCCGATCACCTGCAGCTGGGTTCTCATCCCGTCACGCGTTGAGGTCCGGGATCAGCTGGCTTTCGAGGCGAGCAATCTGGTCCTTCAGCAGGAGCTTGCGCTTCTTCAGCCGACGCAGCTGGACCTGGTCCACGTAGAGGTCGAGTTGCAGGCGATGGATCACGTCGTCGAGGTCGCGATGCTCGATACGCAGGCCCCGCAATCGGTGCAGGTTCTGGAACGTCTCGGTGTCGACGTTGTCCGTCTGTTCAGCCATCGCGGGCGCTGTTCGTGGTTCGGTACGGGGCAGCTACTTTAGCCCCCGGACGTGAAAAAAGGGAGCTAGTCCAGCCCGATGGTCTCCACGCGCTGCCCGAACATCACGATGAACCCCTGCTGCCGGGTATTGCCGTCGAGGGTGTATTCGAAGTGGTAGGTGCGCTCGAAGGCCAGCCGCCCGCCGGCGGCCCGCACGACCTTGATCGACCGGAAGGCGACGGTCCCGTCGAGCAGGATGCCGCCGGTCGCAACGCATGTTTCACGGGCTGCGTCGTTGGCCCGTTCTCGTGCCCCGAGCGCGTCGTGCCAGAACAGCACGAAGCCGCTGAAGGCGATGCACAGGAGCAGCAGGCTCCACGAGAGTTCCACGACGGGCGGGGCTCAGAACAGCTTGTGCCAGTGGCGGGACGCGTCGCCGAACGCCATGAAATGCGGGTTCAGCAGGGTGTCACGCTCGTTGTAGCGCAGGGGCAGGCCATCCAGCGTCGTCACCGACCCGCCGGCTGCCTCGACCACTGCCTGCGCGGCCGCGGTGTCCCATTCACAGGTCGGTCCCAGGCGCGGGTAGAAGTCGGCCGTCCCCTCGGCGACTAGGCAGAACTTGAGCGAGCTGCCCATCGGCCGCAGCTCGTGCGCCCCGATCCGTTCGAGCACGCTGTCGAGCGAGTCGCCGCGGTGCGAGCGGCTGCCGACGATCACGAGTGGGTCCGCGGCCTGCTGACGCACCTGGATGGGCTGGGCCTTGTCGCCCGCGTGTGCGACGAACGCGCCCATGCCTGCGGCGCCGTAGTACACGAGGTTGAGCACCGGTGCCGCCACGACGCCGAGGACGGGTTTGTGGTCGCGGATCAGCGCGACGTTGACCGTGAATTCGCCATTGCGGTTGATGAACTCCCTGGTGCCGTCGAGCGGATCGATCAGCCAGAAATCGTTCCACCGGTGCCTGACGGCCGGCGCGTGCTCATCCGCCGATTCTTCCGAAAGCACGGGGATTTCCGGGGTGAGCTGGCGCAGCCCCGCGCTCAGGATGTCGTGCGCAGCGCGGTCTGCACGCGTGATCGGCGAATCGTCGGCTTTGTACTCGACGCCGTGGCCGGACGCGTAGACCTCGAGGATCGCGGTGCCGGCGGCGTCGACGAGCCGCAGGACTGCGGGCAGCAGCGACGCAGGGTCGCGGGTCAGGGCAGCGTTCAAGCTCATCTCCCGGTAACGGACGGCCGTATCATACCGGCCCCGTCCACCCGCTTGTGTCGCCCAAACGCCCGCGCCGATGCCCGATTTTCCGCTCCCCGACTGGTCCCGCATCGACGTCGTGTGCCTCGACATGGACGGCACCGTGCTCGACCTGCATTTCGACAACTTGTTCTGGCTCGAGGTGCTGCCGCGACGCTGGGGAGAGGCGCGCGGCCTCGATTTCGACGCAGCCGTGACGCAGCTGAAGCCGCGATTCGATGCGAAGCGCGGCACGCTCGACTGGTACTGCGTGGATCACTGGAGCGACGAACTCGGGCTCGACATTCCCGCGCTCAAGCACGAGCTGCGTGACGAGATCCGCTACCTCGACGGCGCCGCCGAATTCCTCGACCTGCTGCGGGGCCTCGGCAAGCGCGTGCTGCTCACGACCAACGCGCATCCGCTCAGCCTGCGGGTGAAGGACTCGCAGACACAGCTGTCGCGGCACTTCGACGAACTCGTGTCATCGCATGAATTCGGCGTGCCGAAGGAATCTCCGGAGTTCTGGGTCGAGCTCGCACGCAGGCACGACGTGCCGCTCGCCCGCACCTTGTTCGTGGACGACAACGCGGCCGTGCTGCAGGCAGCGCATCGGGCGCAAGTGGCATGGATCTACCAGGTGCTGCAGCCGGACTCGACACGTCCGCCGCATCCCCCGGTCGATGGCATCGCCGGGGTGCGCAGGCTGGCAGACCTGCGCGATTCGGTGCTGGCTCAGCTCTCCGCAGGCGCCGGTCCGGAATCAACGCCGACCTGAGGCGCGCCGGCGCTTTCTCCCTGCGGGCTGCCCGAGCGTCCGCGTCCGCCGCGACGACGACGCTTGCGGGGAGCACCGTCAGCGGTGGATGTGCCATCGCCGGCTGGAGCTGGGCGAGGTGCTGCGGATTCGCCGCCGCGTGACGCAGCGGGAATGGCCGGTCGCTCGGCAGAGCGCGGCGGCTGGCTTTCGCGCCGGGGCGGTCCACCGCTGCTGCCGCTGCGACTGCGTCCGCCGCCGCCACCACCGC
>JBAVIQ010000150.1:0-4124 GCA_049687035.1 Steroidobacteraceae bacterium | reverse complement strand
ATGCGAGTGCGTTGTGCGTGTGAGCGTGCCCTGAGACTTGAAAACCGGCAGGTCCGCAAGGGCCTCGTGGGTTCAAATCCCACCCTCTCCGCCAATTGACCGTGTACTCGAGAAGCTGCGCGGCCGTATCTCATCCACAATTGACGGCTACGGCCGCAGCCGCCGAAGTCTGCGATGCGGCGGTCAACGGAGTGACAACCGGATGACCCGCGTCGGCCCAGCCCAGGATTCCGTCGGCGAGCGACATCGGATCGACGAAACCCAGCCTCAACAGCGCCTCAGCTGCAAGCGCGGACCGGCCGCCGCTCAGGCAATACAGCACCACGGGTCGCTGGCGATGAGACAGGGCCTCGGCCGTCTGGTAATTCACGGCGGGATGACCGTCGACTTCGAACTCGAGCAGACCGCGCGGAATGTTGACTGCCCCGGGCAGGTGACCATCGGCGAATTCCTCCGGCTCGCGGACGTCGACGATCGGGCAACCGAATTTTTGCAGCTCAAACAACTCGGCCGGGCCGATCTCGCGGATCACGGACCTGGCAGCGGCGATGAGGTCTCTGACGGAATAGCTCATTCACGGATGATCCTCGCAAGGTCGTTCTGCCGTCTAATGCCGGTGCGTCAGGAACTCATGCCTGCCGGTTCTTTGGGGCGGCTGCGGATTCAACCGGCCGACGCAACCCATCGGACAAAGCGTTCCGCCGGAGCTTCGAAGCCGGGCGTTCGCCGCATAACGACGCGGCCTGATTCTTGTTAGGCGTCCCACGGCACGTCAGTTGCCGCCGATCCCGAGCCTCAGGATGTATCGAACATCGGCTTTGTGTTGTACACGAAGAGCCCCGCGCCAGGAACCCTGAACGCAAGATGGATGTACTCAACAAAGTACAGCGGACCAGGGATTGCGACCGGAGGGCCGAAGACAGGCTTCGCCGGCACTTACCACGTTCGCTAGTTTTACGACAGCGGAGAGTTTTCGGACGAATACGACTTGGTCATCGACAAGACCGGTGATGTCTGCAAGGTGTCGTGGATCACGAACGGCAAGGTTCAAGCGATAGGCGTTGGCATGGAGGTTGAGAATGGCTTGGCCGTAGGCTGGCGTAGAGTCGCCGGCTAGACCGGCCGCCTCCAGCCCCATGGCCGAGGGTGCCTTACTGCGGCCTGCAGCCGACAGCGCCGACAAATCGGCTGCACTCGGTCAGACGCTGCTGCAGGACCAGGAATACAACGCCTTGCTGAACAAGGCGAAGGGCTTGTGGCTCGACGGGAGCCTCGAAGACACGTTCGTCAACCTGGTCAATTGAAGATTCGCGCGATTGGGCGCGGCGTCGGAACGTCGCGCCCATCAGCGCATGCGCTGCGAACGGCCCCACCCGGGGCCGTGTTTTTTTGGCGGCGCCCAGGCGGTGACTCGACGCAGTCGCTTACCGCCTGCGTACAGCCCGGCTAATATGCAGCCTGGCTCGCTCTCCATGTCGAACTTCAGCGGATTCCCTGGCGATGAAACCACTGGCAGTCATAGCGGGCTTTGGCGGCATCAACGCGGCTGGCCGGAGCTCGGCCCACCACGGCTATCGGCGCTCGATCATCGACGTCCTGGATCAGAACCTTGCGGTCGAAACGATTCGGAGCCTGGCGGGCCTGATGGGGATCAAGGGGGAGATCGACGCCGCAATGCGTCGCCACATCCTCGATCACACGCTGGTCCGTGGCCTCGAGCCCGAGCTGCTCGATCCGCGCAACGTCGCCTGGAACTGCAAAGCGCGCCTGGCACCGGGACACGGGCCCGTGTCGTTCGTCGTGGCACAGCGCGACTTGCCCAGCCGCCTGCCGCAGGGTTGGCGAGTCAGCGAGACCGTCGCCGGGCGTGCGCGCATCGATGTGTCGGAGGATGCCGAGATCCTCTTGCCCGTCACGCGGGCGCTGGAAGTCAGTGCCGCTGGTCAGCTTCCCACCGGATTCGATCCGAAGTCGCTCTACCCGGGCCGCGGTCACCCCAGGGCAGTCCAGATCGCGCTCTTTGCAGCGAATGACGCGCTTGGGTCGCTCGGCATCGACTGGGGTACGTTGATGCAGCACGTGCCCCCGGACCGCGTCAGCGTGTACGCCGGAAGCGCCATGGGGCAGCTCGACCAGGAGGGCAACGGCGGCCTGCTCGCATCCCGTTACCGCGGCTCGCGGCCGACGTCGAAGCAGGTGCCCATGGGGCTGGCCGAGATGCCGGCGGATTTCGTCAACGCCTACCTGCTCGGCAGCGTTGGCCAGACCGGTCACAACATGGGAGCTTGCGCGACCTTCCTCTACAACCTGCGGCACGGGATGTTCGATATCGAATCGGGTCGATCGCGTGTCGCCCTGGTCGGTGGCGCAGAAGCTCCCCTGTGCCCGGATGTGATCGAAGGCCTAGCGACGATGGGGGCCCTGGGAACCGACAAGGCTTTGCTCGAACTGGACCGACACCGCAACGCGACCGAACCCGACCTCCGCCGCGCCTGCCGACCGTTTGGCGAAAACAGCGGATTCACCATCGCCGAGGGAGCGCAGTTCGTCGTGTTGCTCGACGATGCGCTCGCGGTCGAACTCGGTGCGGTCATCCATGGTGCGGTCACCGACGTCCAGGTCCACGCCGACGGTTACAAGAAGTCGATCTCCTCGCCAGGGGTCGGCAACTACATCACTTTCGCCAAGGCCGTGGCTCGCGCGATGCGGGATCTTGGTGAAGAATCGATACGGTTACGCAGTTTCGTGCAGGCGCATGGGACGGGTACCCCACAGAACCGCACGACGGAGTCCCAGATCCTGAACCGGGTCGCCAGGGCGCACGGGATCGAGGACTGGCCGGCTGCAGCGATCAAGTGTTTCGTCGGCCACACCATGGCAGCGGCCGGGGGCGATCAGCTTGCGTCGACCCTCGGCGTGTTCAAGCACGGCATCCTGCCCGGCATCACGACGATCGACGAGGTTGCTGCCGACGTGGAGCGTGAACACCTGCGGTTTTCGCCAAGTCCGCTCCAGCGTTCCCCCATGGACTGGGACGCATCGTTCCTGAATGCCAAGGGCTTTGGCGGCAACAACGCCACCGCGACGATCGTATCGCCGCGAATCGCGCTGCAACGGCTCGAACAGCGACACGACGGCCGCGCGCTAGCCGCCTGGCGCAAACGCAGTGAAGCCGTAGCCCATCAGTCCCAGGAGTGGGACCGTGCGTTGACCGAGGGAACCGCCCAGATCGTCTACCGCTTCGATCATGAAGTCAGGACTGAAGAGCACGTCCGGATCGAAGGCGGGACGATGCACATCGAGGGCCTGGCCCCGATTTCTCTGCTGGACTGAGCAGGGTTCTTTTCCCCCTTCCGCAAAGTCTGCAGACGAGCGGCTCCTGACTTCAGGGTCGGCATGTTCGACCAGGGTGAACGTCTCTCCGGCCAGCGCCTACCGCGCCACTGTCGCGACCAGCCGCGCGTAGAACCCAGCCGTGCGGCGCATGTTGTCCAGCGTCATGTGCTCGTTCGTGCCGTGAATCATCTGCAGGTCACCGATCGACGCCACGATCGGCTGGAAGCGATAAATGTCCCTGGCCAGTCCGGCCATGTGGCGACTGTCGGTCGTGGCAGTGACGAGACCGGGCGCAACCGGAGTTCGTGCGTCACCCGCGGCGAGTTCGGCCATGACGCGGTAGGCCGTCGAGGTGCTCGACGACACCGGTGACGGGTCGTAGGCAGGGCCTTGCCAGGCGAGTTTCACGCCGAGTCCGTTGGTCGTCTCCGCGGCACGCCGCAGCACGTCCTCCGTGGTCACGCCCGGTGCGATGCGGTAGTTGATCCAGGCGGTCGCATCCTGCGGCAGCACGTTCTCCTTTGGGCTGCCGCGCAGCATCGTCGGCGCGATCGTCGTGTGCAGGCTCGCCGCACCCGCCGGTGTCGCGGCAATCTTGCGTACCAGCAGCGGCGCGAACAGCCAGTCGTTCGCCACCGCCATCTTCACTGCAAGGCCCGCATCCGGCGCCAGCGCGCGCAGCATGTCCGCCCCAGGGCCGTCGAAGCGCATCGGGAACGGCTGCGACGTGATGCCGAGTACCGCCTTGGCAAGCACTTCGACGCCGGTCTCAGGCGGCGGGGCAGAGG
>JBAVIQ010000149.1:0-5403 GCA_049687035.1 Steroidobacteraceae bacterium | reverse complement strand
CCCTGCTGCTGGTCTTGATCATGCTGTACGTCTGGCGGTCCGGGCTGCTGGAAGAGGTGACGACTTGAGTGCGACGACGCCCGTGCCGCGCCAGGAGAAGAGCGCCGCCTTCGAATACCTGACCACCCGCAAGGACGAGTTCGTCGGCTGGGCACGCAAGTTTTCGCTTTTCCCGTACCCGTTCGTGACGGCCTGCTGCGCCATGGAATTCATGTCGGTGAGTTCGACGCTCTACGACACGGACCGTTTCGGCGCCGCGCTGCCGCGCTTCACGCCGCGCCAGTCCGACCTGCTGATGGTCGTGGGCACCGTCTCGCACAAGCAGGCGCCGATCCTGCGCAAGGTCTACGAGCAGATGTGCGAACCCAAGTGGGTCGTCGCCTTCGGCGTCTGCGCAACGAGCGGCGGCTTCTACCAGAACTATGCCGCCCTGCCGGGCATCGACAAGATCATTCCCGTCGACCTGTACATCCCGGGCTGCCCGCCGCGGCCGGAGATGGTCATCGACGGCATCATGAAGCTGCAGGACAAGATCGCGGGCGAGCGCCACCCGATCATCAACCAGGACTTCTGAGCGTGATCACGGGGGAAAACCTGCTCGACCGTGTACAAGCCAGCCTCGGCGCGCATGCGCTCGAGACTGGCATGGCTCACGGCATCCTCGTGCTGCAGATCGAGCCCGAAAGCCTCGTGCCGATGGTTGACCGACTCAAGCGCGAGTTCGGTTTCGACCTGTTCCTGGACGTCACGGCAACGGACTGGCCGCAGCGCCTGCCGCGCTTCGACGTCGTGTACCACTTCTATTCCACCCGCGATTTTGTGCGGGTCCGACTCAAGACGCAGGTCGAGGAAGCGGACCCGACGGTCGAAACGCTCGTCCCGCTCTATGGCTCGGCACGCTACATGGAGCGCGAATGCCATGAAATGTACGGCATCCGCTTCCGCGGCAACGACGACCTGCGCCCGCTGCTGCTGTACGAAGGCTTCGTCGGCCACCCGCTGCGCAAGGACTATCCGAAGCAGCAGGAACAGCCGCTGGTGCCCTATCGGGACGTGAAGCCGTGAGCCTGCCGCCGCTCACCACGCTGCCGAACCCGATCCGCCCGGCCTTCACCAAGGGCCTCACGCCCGGGTCCGTGATCGTCAACATCGGCCCGTCGCACCCCGCCACGCACGGCACGATCCAGATCGTGGCGGAGATCTCAGGCGAACGCGTGGTGCGCACCGACGTGCACTGCGGCTACCTGCACCGCGGCTTCGAGAAAGAGTGCGAATCGCACACCTGGCACACGCTGATCCCGTACGTCGACCGCCTCAACTACTGCTCGGCCCTGATCAACGACTTCGCGTATTGCGAGGCGGTCGAAAAGCTGCTGGGCATCGAGCTGACGCCGCGCTGCCGCCACCTGCGCACGCTGCTGGCCGAGTATTCCCGCATCGCCGACCACCTGACCTGCGTGGCCGCGGCGCTGATGGAAATGGGTGCGATGACCGCGTTCCTGTACCTCGTCACGATTCGCGACTACGTCTACGAGCACATCGCCGACCTGACCGGCGCGCGCGTCACGCACAGCTATGGCCGCATCGGCGGCCTCGCCCGCGATCTCCCGGACGGCTGGCTGCAGCGACTCGAGGCAATCCTCGACCAGATGGACACCTTCGTCGACCGCGTGCACGGGCTCGTGGACCGCAACCGGATCTTCATCGACCGGATGCGCGATGTCGGCGTGATTGCGACGGCGGAAGCGATCAACTGGGGCTTCACCGGCCCGATCCTGCGCTCGACCGGCGCGCCGCGCGACCTGCGCAAGGACACGCCGTACCTCTCCTACGGCGAGCTCGAGTTCGAGATTCCCGTGGGCATCAAGGGCGACAACTACGACCGCTACTACGTGCGCATGCGCGAGATCGACGAGTCGAAGCACATGATCCGCCAGCTGATCGATCTGCTGCAGCCGGGTCCGATCTGCGTGGACGACCGCCGCTGCACGCTGCCCGACAAGCAGGCCGTGTACAACGAGATCGAGGCGCTGATCAATCACTTCAAGCTGATCATGGAAGGGCCGCAGGTGCCGGCCGGAGAAGCGTATTCCGCGCACGAAGGCGCCAACGGCGAGCTCGGCTTCTACCTCGTCAGCGTCGGCGGCGGCGTGCCATGGAAAGTCCATTGCCGCAGCCCGAGCTTCGTCCACATGGGCGGCGTGCACAGGATGCTCGACGGTTACCAGCTCGCGGACCTCGTGCCGACGTTCGGTTCGGTCAACATGATCGGCGGGGAGTGCGATCGATGAAGCACCTGATCCCCGAGTTCGAGAAGCTCCGCGAACGGTTTCCGGCAGGTTTCGAGTCCTCGCTCGTGCTGCCGTGCCTGCGCCGCATCCAGGAGGATCGCGGTTACGTCGCGAATTCCGACATCGAGGAACTGGCCGCCTTTCTCGGCGTGCCGCCGATCCAGATCGAGGAAGTGCTGTCTTTCTACACGCAGTTCCGCCGCAAGCCGATCGGCCGCTGGCACCTGCAGTTCTGCCACAACGTGAGCTGCTCGATGAACGGTGCCGAGAACATCCTCGCGCACGTCGAGCGCAGGCTCGGCATCAAGCCCGGCCAGACCACGCCGGACGGACGCTACACGCTGTCCACGGTCGAGTGCCTGGGCTCCTGCGGCACCGCGCCGATGATGATGGTGAACGACGGGTACCACGAGAACCTGACGTTCACGAAGCTCGACGAGCTGCTCGAGGGGCTGAAATAGCATGCCCGGCCGCCAGTTGATCATGTCCTTCCCGGTCACGGCGACGTCGCACACGTTGCCGGAGTACCGCGCCCGCGGCGGCTATGGCGCGCTCGCGAAGACGCTCGGGCAGATGAAGCCGCAGGATGTGGTCAAGGAAGTCACGGCTTCGGGCCTGCAGGGCCGCGGCGGCGCGGCCTTCGCCGTCGGCCGCAAGTGGCAGGTCGTCCAGTACGACGACGGCCAGCCGCACTACCTGATCGCCAATGCCGACGAAGGCGAGCCGGGCACGTTCAAGGATCGCTGGATCCTCGAGAACAACCCGCACGTGCTGCTCGAGTCGATGCTGATCGCAAGCTACGCGCTCAACGTCCGCAACTGCTTCGTCTACATCCGCGGCGAGTTCGACCTTCCCTACCGCCGCCTCGCGGACGCGGTGGAGGAAGCCTACGCGGCGGGCCTGTTCGGCAGGAACATCCTCGGTGCCGATTTCTCCTGCGACATCGTGGTCTACCGCGGCGCCGGCGCCTACGTGGCCGGCGAGGCGTCGGGACTGATTTCGTCGCTCGAGGGCAAGAAGGGCTATCCGCGCAACCGGCCACCGCGGCTGACGGTGAGGGGGTTGTACCAGCGCCCGACGGTCGTCAACAACGTCGAGTCGCTGTCGAACATCGCCTGGATCATCAGCAACGGCGCAGAGGCCTTCAAGGCCGTCGGCACGCCCAAGAGCCCGGGCACGCGCCTGTTCTCGGTGTCGGGCCACATCAATCGCCCCGGCGTGTACGAAGTCGAACTCGGCTACCCGTGGATGAAGTTCCTCGACGACGACTGCGGTGGCGTCCCGCACAGCCGCGCGATCAAGTGCGTCGTGCCGGGTGGGGTTTCCTCGAAGGTGCTTACCGGCGCGGACATCGCGAACCTGAAGCTGTCGCACGAAGATTTGTGGGACGCGGGCTCCACGCTCGGCTCCGGCGGCATGATCGTGATCGCCGAAGGCACCTGCATGGTGGCGCTGCTGCAGGTGCTCATGCGCTTCTACCACCACGAATCCTGCGGCCAGTGCACGCCGTGCCGTCATGGCACCGGCTGGCTGCACCGGATCCTCGACCGCATCGTCGCCGGCGACGGCCGCGCCGACGACATCGAGCGCCTGTACTACATCTCGAAATTCAACGACGGCACCACGATCTGCGGGCTCGGTGACGCGGCGGGCTACGCCTGCAGCGGCATCCTCGACAAGTTCCGCGACGAGTTCGAGTACTGCATCGAACAAAAGCGCTCAAAGTTCGGCGGGAACCTGGAATGCCTGAGATCTTCATAAACGGTCAGGCCATCGAGGCTCGCGACGACCAGACCGTCATGGAGGTCGCGCGCGAGCACGGCCACTTCATCCCTTACTTCTGCTGGCATCCGCAGCTGTCGGTCGTCGGCAACTGTCGCATGTGCCTGGTCGAGGTCGAAGGCCGCGGGCTCGACATCGCCTGCAACATGCCCGTGGCCAAGGGCATGAAGGTGTTCACGAACTCGGAGGAAGTGCAGGCGCACCGCAAGGCGATGCTGCAGTTCATCACGCTCAACCACCCGGTCGACTGCGGCATCTGCGACAAGGCCGGCGAGTGCACGCTGCAGGATTACCACTATGAGTACAGCGGCCAGCGCTCGCTCTCCCACGACGGGAAGGTGCGCTCGACCAAGTTCTACAACCTCTCGAACCGCATCCTGCTCGACAACGAGCGCTGCATCCTGTGCCTGCGCTGCACACGGTTCACGCACGAGGTCTCGAAGTCGATGGCGCTCGGCGTCGAGCGGCGCGGCGACACCTCGAACATACGCCCGGTCGAGGACCGGCCGCTGAGCGAAGATCCGTATTCCGACAACATCGTCGACATCTGCCCGGTCGGCGCGCTGCTGTCGCGGCAGTTCCTGCACAAGTCGCGCGTGTGGTTCCTGCAGCCGACGCCGTCGGTCTGCCCGGGCTGCGCCCGCGGCTGCACGGTGCAGATCTGGCACCGCAAGCCGGAATGGAAACTCAGAGCGCTCGACCAGCGGCAGAACGAGAGCATCGCGCGCGTCACTCCGCTGGACAACCCCGCCGTCAACGGGCCGTGGATCTGCAACAAGGGTCGCGACCTGGCGCAGATGTTCGAGCGTGTCCGCGCCGACGAACCGATGCTCAAGGGGCGCCCGGTCACCATACCGGCTGCACTGGACGAGGCGCGCCGACTGATCGGCGCAGCCCGCCACCCCGTCGCGCTCGTGTCGAACTGGGGTTCGAACGAGGAACTCGAGACCTTCAAGGACAAGCTCGGCGAAGTGTTCCACTGCTTCGTCAAGCAGGACTGGCAGCCGCAGCCGGGCGAGCGGCTCGAGGATGACCTGCTGATCCGCGGGGACAAGAACCCGAACACGACCCGGGCGCGCGAACTGTTCGGCCACGCGGAGCCCGACTTCAAGGACGGCACGGACCTCGTGCTGGTCTGGGGTGAAGGCTTCGATTTCGCACGGCTGCCACCGCGCGCCAGGATCATCTTCCTGAACTCGTACCTGCAACCGGAAAACGGTCATGCGGACGTGTTCCTCCCGGTCAGCATCCAGACCGAGCGGCACGGGCACTACACGAACTTCCAGGGAACGGTGAGCGCGTTCGAGCCCTGCTTCGAGCAGAAGTCCGG
>JBAVIQ010000148.1:0-3886 GCA_049687035.1 Steroidobacteraceae bacterium | reverse complement strand
CTGCCACGTGCGCCCGGCACGGTGGAATACCCAGACGTTGCCGTTCGAGTCGACGTCGACTCCCGTGGCCTGCCCGAGTATTTCGCCCGGCGGAAGTTCCGGCCAGCCGTGCACGACTTCGTACCGTTCGACCAGGTGTGCCGGTTGAGCCCAAGAAGTGGCAGCCAATAGCGTTGCTGCGAGCGCGGCGGTGGTAAGAACAATCGACAACTTTTTGTTCATTCCTGAGAGTCTACCTGCGCGAGACCGGACCGAGGCGCTGCCACTGCAGCGCGAGGCCGCTGTGCGGCCGTCCCCCTCTTCGATTCCTCTCCGAGGTCTTCTGCCCCACCCCTGTCAACGGAGCAGCAGTGGGGCTTTAATCGCCCCGCCACCGTGCATCAATCACCGCTTCGGAGTGATGAGCTCTACCGTCGGAAAATACGTCCGATACGGCCCGACGTCCCGCGTCAGGATCGGCAGGCCACGCACCGCCGCGTGCGCGCCGATGAAGAAGTCAGGCAGCACGTTACGCTTCACCGCCGATCGACTGCGCTGCCGGTAGCCGAGGTACACCTTGCCGGCCAGGAACAGCGCCTCGCGCGGAATCTCCTCGACCTCGAGCCCACCGTCCGTAACGACTGCCTCGAGCTCCTCAATGCGCGCAAACGCCATCGACAGCTCGGCATAGATCACCGGATTGATGCAGATTGGCCCACGCAGGCTCGCGGCGTCGAGCTGACGTTGCGACCAGTCCGCCCAGGTCGGATCGTCCTCGACCACGTCCAGCAGGACGTTGGTATCAACAAGAATCACGACGCCCTCACCGACCGCGGGTCAGCGCCAGGATCTCCTCGGTCCGCATCTTTACCGTGGCCCGCCCGCGCAGCTTCGCAAAACGGCTCTTGGGCTGCCGCGCGGGCCCGCGGCCGCCACCCCGCGCCACCCGCCGCAGCACGACCACACCGGCGTCGGTGAGCTCGAAGGCAATCGCGGATCCGGCCTCGATCCCGAGCCGATCCCGCACCTTCTTCGGAATCGTGACCTGGCCCTTGGACGTGACGTTGTTTGCCATGAAAGTAATACTCAAGCAGTTAATGGTATTACTTTAGCACCTGCGTGGGCTGCTGGCCAATCCAGCGGGAATTCGCGCCATCAGCATCGAGTGATGGCAAGTTATGCGCGCCCTACTCCGCCGTCACGATCGCGAAGGTGCCCGGCGCCTTGTCGATCAGCGTGAAGAAGCGCACCAGGTCGATCTTGCTGCCATCGATCTCGAGGTCGTCGCTGAGCAGGGTGTCCTGGACGCCCGCCGTGCCGGCCATCATCTTGATGAAGATCGGCTTGGTCAGTGTCAGGGTCGCGTTGGCATCGGTCGCGGGGGCCGCCTGCTTGAAGTGCAGCACCGCGTTCTCGATCCACAGCACGTAGGACTCCTCGATGTCGGTCAGCACCAGGTTGACTTTCAGGTTCTTGCCATCGGCGGCCGGACCGTCCAGCCCTGCAGCCATGGCTTCGAGGAAGCGCTCGATCGGTGTCTGCTGCAGCATGTCGATCAGGAAGGAGCGATCGACGCCCTTCTGCGGCGGCCCTTCGCGCAGCTCCATCGCCGCCGTGAGGTAGCTGTTGCGCCAGGTCGCGGCCTCGGCCATGTAGCCCAGCTGCTCGTAGGTGCGCGCGAGCAGTTCCTTTGCACCCTGGTGCTCGGGGGCGCCGAAGACCGCATGGTTCAGCAGCTCGGCCGCCCAGCGGTAGTCGCCCTGGTCGTAAGCCGTCTGTGCGGCGGCGACGGCCTTGTCCGCACCCCCGATCAGATCGAGCCAGCGCTTGGCCGATTCCTGCGGCGGCAGCGGGTCGAGGTTGGCGGGGTTGCCGTCGTAGGCGCCGAGATAGAACTGGTAGATCGCCTTGACGTTGTGCCGCAGGTCGCCGTAGTAGCCACGCGCGCCGAAGAAGGACGCCAGCGACGGCGGCAGCTTGACCAGCTCGGCGATCTCGCGCGGCGTGTGGCCGGCGTTGATCAGGCGCACGGTCTGGTCGTGCATGTACTTGTACACGTCGCGGTGCCTGGTGATGAAGTCGACGATGCGCGCGTTGCCCCACACCGGCCAGTTGTGCTGGCCGAAATAGACCTCGGCGTCGCCCAGATTGTCGATGGCCTCCTGCAGGTAGGTCGACCATTGCAGCGAGTCGCGCACCTTGGCACCGCGCACCGGGAGCAGGTTGTGCATGGTCTGCGCCAGGTTCTCGGCGCCACCGTAGGCCTTCTTGTCCGGGACCGAGAACGTGAGCTCGGCCGGCGCCTCGGCGCCGGGGACGTTGTGGAACACGAAGCGCACGCCGTCGATCACCAGTTCCTGCTCGGGCCTGGTGACCAGCTGCGTGGGCAGAAGCACGCCGACCGCGCCGTAGGCGACGTTCTTGCCCAGGCCCGTGTCGACATTGCCCTTCGGTGAGCGCTCAAGGTTCTTGCCGAACTGGTACATCGAACGCCGCGCCATGGCCGTGCCGACGAGGACGTTCTCGCTGGTCGCCTCCTCGATGAAGCCCGCGGGTGCGACGACCGGAATCTTGCGTTGGGCCACCTCCTGCGCCGAGGCGACGCCCAGCGCGCCGCCAAAGTGGTCGGCGTGGCTGTGCGTGAAGACGATGCCCGACACCGGCTTGTCGCCCAGGTGCTTGCGCGCGAACGCCAGCGCCGCGGAGGCACTCTCGCGTGCGGTGAGCGGGTCGACGACGATGAAGCCGGTCTCGCCTTCGATCAGCGTCATGTTGGCGATGTCGAAGCCGCGCAGCTGCCAGATGCCGTCGGTGACCTTGAACAGCCCGATCTGCGCATTCAGCACCGCGTGCCGCCACAGGCTCGGGTTGACGGTGGGTGGCGCCTTGCCGTCGACGAACTTGTAGGCATCGAAGTCGATCAGCACCCTCGAGCCATCGGCCGACATGATCTTGCCCTCTGGGCGCGCGATCAGACCACGCCTGGCGTCCTCGAAATCCTGTGGGTCGTCGAGCTCGAGTTCGGCTGCCATTTGCTCGTTGGCCTGCAGCGTGGCCGGCATGGCGTCACCGGCGGTGCCGCCGACGCCGGTGTTCTTGCCGCATCCGGCCAACAGGGCCAGCAGCGTGGCCAAAAGAAGTTTGTGCATCGTTCTGCCCCCTGACCCGTTATTCGTAGGACCGGCCGCGACCACGCTACCTTGGTTCTCCACCGCTGCCAAACTGCGCGTTTGATCGCCTACACCCACCCGCGTCGCCACTGCGCAACGTCGGTCAGCTCCCGCCACCCGATGATCCGCGCGTGCTTCGAGTACACCGCCTCGATCTCGACCGACACCACGGGCGAGCCCGGCAACTCCGGCTCGATGACCGCCGTGACGACGAAGTGCTTTTCCTTCTCTTGCGGATTCACCGCCGTCCACTTCGTGTGAAGCAACTTCTTCGGACTCAATGCATGAGACGCTGAACGCGCGCGAAAGGCCGCCTCCACCCCGGGCGCGATCTCGACCTCCTCGATGCGGTTAATCGCTTCCGTCACGCTGGCGATGAAGGGCGATTCCTCCAGGCTCCACTCAAAAGACTCGTCACTGGACCGACCGCGCGGACGCGACGCCGTGGATGCCTGGTAGGTCGCCCGCATTTCATCTTTTACGGCGGCGACGACGCGATGGAGCACCGAACCCACCGCCGTGCGCTGGAGGTCGAGCGATGGAAACCGTTCCGGAACCGAGATGGGCTGCCCCAGCACGACCGATTGGTATTCCGGCCGGCTCGCCTTGCACTGCCACAGACTGTTCGCAATGCGCTCGAGCGTGCTGAGCGTCTTGTCCTTCTTGCCGGCAGCCGTCTGCACTGCAGCCCCAAGCTGGATCAACGACTCGCACGACCAGGCGATGCCATCCCCGAC
>JBAVIQ010000147.1:0-6948 GCA_049687035.1 Steroidobacteraceae bacterium | reverse complement strand
GTGATGCGGCCCGCCGGAAACTCGTAGCCGCAGTTGGCGAGGGCGGCGCGGACCCGGTCCTTGCTTTCCTTGACCGCCGTTTCCAGCAGGCCGACGACCGAGAACGACGGCAACCCGCTGCCGACGTCGACCTCCACCCGCACCAGCGGTGCATCCATGCCTTGCGACGTGCGGCTCAGGATCGTGGCAAGCGTCATGGCGGCGGCTCCTCCGGGCGCAGCCGCTGACATTTCACCCTTGCCACGCCACCTTCAAACCGCAAATCGGTCGCATTCGCTTAGAATCGCGCCATGAAGCTCCACCAGCTCCGCTACCTGGCCGCGGTCGCCCAGACGGGCCTCAACATCACGGCGGCGGCCGAGAAGCTGCACACCTCCCAGCCGGGTGTGAGCAAGCAGATCAAGCTGCTCGAAGACGAACTCGGCTTCCAGATCTTCGTGCGCGATGGCCGCAACCTGACGCGCGTCACGCCGGCCGGGCAGCAGGTCATCGATCGTGCGGTCAAGATCCTGCGCGAGGTGCAGAACATCAAGCGCCTTTCGGACGACCTGAAGGACGAGGAGCGCGGCTCGCTCTCGATCGCGACCATGCACACGCAGGCGCGCTACGTGCTGCCCGAGGTGATCAAGCAGTTCCGCGAGCGGTACCCGGAGGTGCGCCTGCACCTGCACCAGGGCACGTCGGATCAGATCGCGGAGATGGCGGCGCTCGATCGCATCGATTTCGCCATCGCCACCGGCTCGGAATCGCTGTTCGACGGCTACACGCTGCTGCCCTGCTATCGCTGGCACCGGCACGTCGTCGTGCCGCGCAATCACCCACTGGCTCGCTTGAAGAAAGGACTCACCCTGAAGCAGCTGGCGTCATACCCCATAGTGACCTACGTCTTCAGCTTCACCGGCCCATCTTCGCTGCACGGCATATTCGCGAAGGAAGGCCTGGTGCCGAACGTCGTGCTGACGGCGCGCGATGCCGACGTGATCAAGACCTACGTGCGCCTCGGCCTCGGTGTCGGCATCGTCGCCAGCATGGCAGTCGAGCAGAAGGACGACGAGGACCTGGTGCACATCGACGCGTCCGACCTGTTCCCGGCGCACACGACGTGGATCGGTTTCCGGCGCGGCGGCCTGCTGCGGAAATACCAGCTCGATTTCATCCAGCTGTTCGCGCCGCACCTCACGCGCCGCCTGATCGAAAGGGCGGCGAGCGCATCGACCCAGGCAGACGTGGCGCAACTCATGGCCGGGATCGAGGTGCCACTGCGCTGAGCCGGGTTGCCCCGCAGCGATGCGGGCGGGGTTGTCGCGCATTCGCCGCACCTGCGCGTTATTGCGTCAGCATCAGCAGTTCTACGTTGTCACCGTTTCCTAACCGGGCCGCGACTGACCCTGTCACCGCCGATTCTTAGTATCTCGCTCGACCCTTCACATGGAGAGCGAGAGATGCAACCCGTAAGTTCGACCCGCCGGATCCTGGCGGCGGCAATCGCCGCAGTGCTGCTGCCGGCAGTCGTCCAGGCCGACCCGACCAGCGACGAGCTGCTGCAGAAGATCGAGGAACTGAGCCAGAAGGTGCTCGTGCTCGAGCGCAAGCTCGAAGTGCAGGACGAAGCCACCAAGGCCGCCGTCGCGACGGCACCGGTGGTGAAAGCCAGTCCGCGCGGCTTCAGCCTCGCGTCCGCCGACAGCCAGAACCAGATCAAGCTGCGCGGCACTGTGCACATCGACGGACGCTTCTTCCAGAACGAAGACCCCGAGGGTCTGAAGGACACCTGGCAGGCCACGCGCGTGCGCCCTATCGTCGAAGGCACGCTCGGCGGCATCTACGATTTCAAATTCATGCC
This sequence comes from Steroidobacteraceae bacterium, assembly GCA_049687035.1. Lineage (GTDB taxonomy): Bacteria > Pseudomonadota > Gammaproteobacteria > Steroidobacterales > Steroidobacteraceae > RPQJ01. The sequence continues at coordinate 5,105 of JBAVIQ010000147.1, read as the reverse complement.
GGACTTCGGCCAGGGCCGCACCGTCATCCAGGACGCCTACGTCACCGCGCGTTTCTTGCCTGCGTTCCAGTTCACGGCCGGCAAGTTCAAGTCGCCCGTGGGCCTCGAGCGCCTCCAGTCGGCGAACGACATCCGCATGGTCGCGCGTGGCTTCCCGACCCAGCTCGCGCCGAACCGCGACCTCGGCCTGCAGGTCGCCGGCGGCCTCTTCGGCGAACGGCTGAGTTACCAGGTCGCTTACTTGAACGGCTCGAACGACGGCGGCAGCAGCGAAACGTTTGCCGACGTCGACCTGAACGACGACAAGGAGTATGCGGCGCGCGTCTTCGCGCTCCCGTTCGGCGAAAGCGAGACCTTCGCGCTGCGCGGGCTCGGCCTCGGCATCGCCGGCACCTACACGTCGCAGACGGGCACGGCCGCGCAGCCGCTGCTGCCCGTCTTCCGCACGCCGGCGCAGTCGACGTTCTTCCGCTACCGCACGGGCACGACCCCGACGCTCGCCGACGGCGAACGCACGCGCCTCGCACCGCAGCTCTATTACTACGTCGGCCGCTTCGGGCTGCTCAGCGAATACACCACCGTGTCGCAGGACGTCTCGCGCACCACGACCGCCGGGCGGCGCGAAGGCAGGCTGGACACGACGGCCTGGCAAGTTCAAGCCTCATGGTTCCTGACCGGCGAAGAGGAGAGCTTCCGTGGTTTCAAGCCCAACAACGTCTTCTCCCTGGCCAACGATACCTGGGGTGCCTTCGAACTGGTCGCGCGCTACCAGGAGCTTGATCCCGACGACGATGCCTTCGTGGGCGGCACGGCCTCTTTCGCGGATCCGGCCAACGCTGCCCGCAAGGCCACGGCTTACGGCCTGGGCCTCAACTGGTACCTTAACGATAACCTGAAGTGGGTCCTGAACTACGACCGCACGAGCTTCGACGGCGGCGCCCCGGGCGGTGCGGACCGTGAGGACGAGGACGTGTTCCTGACCCGCTTTGCACTTGGATTCTGAACGGAGAACGGAACATGTCGACCCATCGATTCATGAAGGTGCTCGCGGCCCCCGCATTGCTGGCGGCAATGCTGCTCACGGGTCCCACCCTGCACGCGGAAACGAAGACGCTGCTCAACGTGTCCTACGACCCGACGCGCGAACTGTACGACGACTACAACAAGGCTTTCACGCAGTACTGGAAAGCGAAGTCAGGCAAGGACATCAGCATCCGCCAGTCGCACGGCGGCTCGGGCAAGCAGGCGCGCACCGTCATCGACGGGCTGCCTGCAGATGTCGTCACGCTGGCACTCGCCTATGACATCGATGCGCTCGCCACGCAGGGCAAGCTGCTGCCGGCCAACTGGCAGACCCGGCTGCCGAACAACAGCTCGCCGTACACGTCGACGATCGTGTTCCTCGTGCGCAAGGGCAACCCGAAGAAGATCAAGGACTGGAGTGATCTAGTGCGGCCCGGCGTCGCCGTGATCACGCCGAATCCGAAGACTTCGGGCGGCGCCCGCTGGAACTATCTCGCCGCGTGGGCCTGGGCCGTCAAGCAGCCGGGTGGCAGCCCCGCGTCGGCCGAGGCGTTCATCGGCAAGCTCTACAAGAACGTGCCAGTGCTCGATACGGGTGCGCGCGGCTCACTCACGACGTTCGCGCAACGCGGTATCGGCGACGTCATGATTTCGTGGGAGAACGAGGCGTTTCTCGCCAGCCGGGAACTGGGCAAGGACAAGTTCGAGATCGTGGTGCCGTCAGTCAGCATCCTGGCCGAACCTCCGGTCGCGGTCGTGGACAAGGTCGCCATCCGTCGCGGAACCACGACGGAGGCCCGCGCCTACCTCGAGTATCTGTATTCGAAGGAAGGCCAGGAGATTGTCGCGAAGCACTACTACCGCCCGCGTGACCCGGAGGTTGCCGCGAAGTACGCGAGCACGTTCCCCAAGATCAACCTCGTGACCATTGCCGACTTCGGCGGCTGGGCAAAGGCTCAGTCCACGCACTTCGCCGACGGCGGCACGTTCGACAAGATCTACGCCCGCTGACGGGCTGACGCAGGAATCGTCGGCGACGACTCAGGGACGAGTTGCCGCCGGCTCTACTCGAGCAAGTGACCGGGGCGTCGTTTGTGGCAAGCTGCCGGGCACATGGTAGCCGGCCGTAAACTGCACACGTCTTCGAGCCCGGGCGCACGCACGCCCCCCGCCGAAGGTGCATACGCCAGCCTCAAAGGTCTCGGCGACGTCTTCCGCTATACGAGACACGCGCTCGAACTGGTCTGGTCGACGAGCAGGCCGCTCACCGTCGCGCTCGCTGCACTGACGCTGCTGGCCGGCATGTTGCCCGCCGGCATCGCGTTCGTCGGCGCGAAGATCGTCGACGCAGTCGTGACGGCGGTCGGCCTGCACCAGGCCTCGGGCGCGACCGATCTCTCCACCGTGCTCAGCTACGTCGTGCTCGAAGGCGTGCTAGTGGCCTCGCTCGCGGCAGTGCAGCGCGGACTTTCAACCTGCCAGTCACTGCTGCGCGCGCAGCTCGGGCAGCGCGTGAATGAGATGATCCTCGAAAAGGCGCTCACGCTCGACCTGCGGCATTTCGAGGACTCCGAGTTCTACGACAAGCTGACGCGGGCGCGACGCGAGGCGTCGACGCGGCCACTTGCCCTCGTGATGAGCAGCTTCGGCCTGGTGCAGAACGCGATTGCGCTGCTCAGTTTCGGCACGCTGCTGGCGCAGTTCTCGCCGTGGGCCGTTGCGGTGCTGCTGCTCGCGGGCCTGCCCTCGTTCATCGCCGAAGCCAAGTTCTCCGGCGACGCATTCCGTCTCTTCCGCTGGCGCTCGCCCGAGACGCGCATGCAGATGTACCTCGAGACGGTCATCGCGCGCGAGGATCACGCCAAGGAAGTGAAGCTGTTCGACCTGGGACCGCGGTTGCTCGACCGCTACCGGCAGATTTTCCAGAAGGTGTTCCGCGAGGATCGCGCGCTCACCATCCGCCGCGACACGTGGGGCTTTTTCCTGGGTCTCGTCAGCACCAGCGCTTTCTACGCCGCGTACGCCTGGGTCGCCGTGAGCGCGGTACGAGGCCAGATCACGCTCGGTCAGATGACGATGTACGTGCTGCTGTTCCGGCAAGGCCAGTCGGCCGTGTCCTCGATCCTGTCTGCGATCGGCGGCATGTACGAGGACAACCTGTACCTGTCGACGCTCTACGACTACCTCGACACGCCGGTGGCTGCCGCGACGGGAACGGTGACCACAGGCACCTCGCCGGGTACCGGCCTGCAGTTCGAGCAGGTCAGCTTCACCTATCCGGGTGCCACCGAACCCGCGGTCCGTGACGTCAGCTTCACGCTGCGGCCGGGCGAAAGCCTCGCACTGGTCGGTGAAAACGGTTCCGGCAAGACGACACTGATCAAGCTGCTGACGCGTCTCTACACGCCGGATACCGGGCGCATCCTGCTCGACGGCACGAATCTCGACGACTGGCAACCAGCAGCACTGCGGCGACGCGTCGGCGTGATCTTCCAGGACTTCGCGCGCTACCAGCTCAAGGTCGGCGAGAACATCGGCGCGGGTGACGTCACGCACTTCGAGGACGAAGCTCGCTGGCGCGAAGCGGCCGGGCTCGGCATGGCGGCGCCCTTCATCGAGGAACTGCCGGGCGGCTACGCGACGCAGCTCGGCAAGTGGTTCAAGGACGGCCGCGAACTCTCGGGCGGCCAGTGGCAGAAGGTCGCGCTGTCACGCGCCTTCATGCGCGAGGACGCCGACATCCTCGTGCTCGACGAGCCGACCGCAGCGATGGACGCGCGCGCCGAAGCGCAGGTCTTCGAACAGTTCCAGGCGCTGGCCCGCTCGCGCATGGTGATCCTGATCTCACACCGCTTCTCGACGGTGCGCATGGCAGACCAGATCCTGGTGATGGAAGGCGGCGGCATTCTCGAGCGCGGCAGCCACGAGTCGTTGATGCAGCTCGGCGGGCATTACGCCAGCCTGTTCGCGTTGCAGGCGCGGGGCTACCGCTGAGGGAAGTGAGTAGTGAGCTACCGCTGGGAAGGCCCATGACGCACGCAACGAAGATCATCGCCTGGTTACTGCTGCTCATGGCCGGCGCGCTGGGCACGGCTTACACCGCCTGGCGCGTTCCGGATCAACCCGTCTCGGCGCTGCAGGCGAAGTGGGCGCCGCCGCCGTCGGCTTTCATCGCGGTGCGTGGCATGCAGGTACACCTGCGCGACGAGGGTCCGCGCGACGATCCGGTGCCCATCTTTCTGCTGCACGGCACCGGCGCCTCACTCCACACCTGGGACGGCTGGGCCCGGGAGCTGGCCCGCGAGCGCCGCGTCATCCGCTTCGACCTGCCCGGCTTCGGACTGACGGGTCCCTCGCCCGATGGGATCTACAGCGTTGAGAGCTACGTCGACACCGTGCTCGCCGTGGCCGACACGCTCGGCGTGCAGCGCTTCGTCCTCGCCGGCAATTCGCTCGGTGGCTACGTCGCCTGGGCCACCGCCGTTCTGCACCCGCAGCGTGTCGATCGCCTGGTCCTGGTCGACGCCGCCGGATACCCGTTCCAGTCGCAATCCGTCCCGCTTGCCTTCCGGATCGCACGCACGCCATTACTCAACCGGCTCGTACGCGACGTCCTGCCCCGCGGTGTCGTCGCCAGCAGCCTGCGCGACGTCTACGGCGACCCGACGCGGGTGACGCCCGAGCTCGTCGATCGGTACTTCGATCTCGCCACGCGCGCGGGCAATCGTGCAGCGCTGGTCGCCCGCTTCGACCAGACGCAGCCGGGCTCGCTGGCGGAGCGGGTGCGCGAGATCCAGGTGCCGACGCTGATCCTCTGGGGCCGCAAGGATCGCTTGATTCCACTCGAGTTCGGCGAGCAGTTTGCGCGCGACATCCACGGCAGCCGCCTGGTCGTGTTCGATGCGCTCGGGCACGTGCCCCACGAAGAAGATCCCGCGCGCACGGTCGCTGCCGTGCTGCCGTTCATTCGCGGCGGGCACTGACTCCACGCAAGGTTGCAGCGCAACGGAAGACATCCACGAGGCTCGTTTGCCGGTTTCGTGGCCTTCGCGCACCTGGCGCGGCCGCCACCACTTCTCAAT
>JBAVIQ010000146.1:0-3713 GCA_049687035.1 Steroidobacteraceae bacterium | reverse complement strand
CCGCTGCGCTCGAGGCCGCACCGGAGTCCGCCGGGGCCCGCCTGGTGCAACTCGGCCTCGAAGGCACGGACGATCGCGTCCACGACGACAAGTCGGTGACGCCGACGTTCCTGTTCGCCGTGCTGCTATGGCCTGCCATCCTGCACATGCTGGGCACGCCCGACGGTCCACTGCCGGAAGATCCGCAGCGACTGCTCGACGCCAGCGACAAGGTCCTCGGGCGCCAGTTGCAACGAATCGCGTTGCCGAAGCGTTTCTCGCTGCCGCTGCGCGAACTGATCATGCTGCAGACGCGGTTCGAGCGTCGCTCGGGTCGTCGCGCATTGCGGCTGCTCGAGCATCCGCGCTTCCGTGCGGCATACGATTTCCTGCTGCTGCGCGCCGAATCCGGCGAAGCCGATCCGGAACTCGCCCAGTGGTGGACCGACCTGCAGCAGGCCTCGGGCGATGATCGTCTCGCGATGGTCGAGAACCGTCCGGTGTCGGAGCAGGGCGAGGCCACCAAGAGCGCGGCCTCGCCCCGGCGGCGGCGTCCGCGTCGTCGTCGCAAGCCTTCCGGTCCGGCACCGACGCCGTGACCGCAGGCCTTGCGCCTTCACCCGCCGCGTCCGTGAAGCCGCGCTGGGTGCCGGCGTACGTCGCGCTCGGCAGTAACCTCGCGGAACCCGTGCGCCAGGTCGAACGCGCGTTCGAGGCTTTGGCTGCATTGCCCGGGACGCGGCTCATGCTGCGTTCGTCTGCCTACCGCTCGCGTCCCATGGGGCCGGTCGAACAACCCGACTTCGTCAACGCCGCGGCCGCGCTGCTGACCCAGCTCGATCCGGTCACGTTGTTGCGTGAGTTGCAGGCGCTCGAAACCCGCCTCGGACGCGCAGTCCCGATCGTGCGCTGGGGGCCGCGCCTCATCGACCTCGACCTGCTCGTGCACGGTCAAACCCGCTGCAACGAAGCCGCGCTGGCCTTGCCGCATCCTGGCATCGCCGAGCGCGACTTCGTGCTCGTGCCGCTGGCCGAAATCAGCCCATCCCTCGACGTGCCGGGCGTTGGTAGAGTGGACGCACTGCTGCGACGCCTCGCCTCGACCAACCTGGAACGCATTCCTGGAACGGATTGACGCATGACTTTCGACCGCACCCCCGGCGACGACGACGTTGCCGAGCCTACCGTGCCGACGCCGCACCGCTACGTCGTGATCGAAGGCCCGATCGGCGTCGGCAAGACGAGCCTCGTGCGCCGCCTCGGCCGGAGCTTCGGCAGCGAACTGGTGCTGGAGCAGGATGCCGAGAACCCGTTTCTCGAGCGCTTCTACCGCAACCCGCGCGCGGTCGCATTCCAGACGCAGCTGTTCTTTCTGTTCCAGCGGTCACGGCAGCTGCAGGATCTGCGCCAGTCCGACCTGTTCGAAAAGGTGCGCGTCGCCGACTACATGCTCGAGAAAGACCGGCTGTTCGCGCGGCTGACGCTCGACGATGAGGAGTTCGCGCTGTATGAGCAGGTCTACGAGCGGCTCGCGATCGACGCGCCGTTGCCCGACCTCATCGTCTACCTGCAGGCCCCGGTCGACGTGCTGCTCGAGCGCATCGCCCGCCGCGGCATCGACTACGAGCAGCAGATCGAGCGCCGGTACCTCGAGCGACTCACCGAAGGCTACGCGCGGTTCTTCCTCGAGTACGACGCCTCCCCGGTGCTGATCGTGAACGCCGCCGAGATCGATCCGATCGGCGATGAGGCCGACTACCAGCACCTGCTGGCAGAGATCGTCCGGCCCCGCAAGGGGCGCCATTACTTCAATCCGCTCAAGAACTTGCTGTAGACCCCGGCACTTTCCGGCGTTGATGTTTCGGGGCCGCTCCTTCATCCTTGCGGCCTCGCACGAGGCGGCCCTATGTACACCCAATTGCAACTGCGGGATTCGGCGCGTCCGCCCGTCAACGTGGCCTCGCTGGGCCGCATGAAGGAGCAGGGCGAAAAGATCTCCTGCATCACCTGTTACGACGCGAGCTTCGCGGCCCTCGTGGATGCGGCCGATCTCGACGTCGTGCTCGTCGGTGATTCGCTCGGCATGGTGATCCAGGGCTACGACACGACCGTACCCGTAACGCTCAACGACGTGATCTATCACTGCCGCGCCGTGGCGAAAGGGCTGGTCCGGCCGTTCCTGATGGCCGACATGCCGTTCATGACCTACACCTCGAAGGACGAGGCGCTGAAGAACGCCGTGCGCCTGATGCAGGAAGGCGGCGCCAAGATGGTGAAGCTCGAGGGCGGCGCCGGCCAGGCTGAGATCGTCGAATTCCTCGCGAAGCATGACATCGCCGTCTGCGCGCATCTTGGCTTGCGGCCACAGTCGGTGCACAAGACGGGCGGGTTTCGCGTGCAGGGGCGCGAGGAGGCCGCGGCAGAACAGATGCGCCGTGACGCCAGGTTGCTGCAGGACTCCGGCGCGGACGTCGTGCTGCTCGAGTGCATTCCTTCGCACCTCGGCAAGGAGATCACGGCGGAGTTGCACGTGCCGGTGATTGGCATCGGCGCCGGCCCTGACACCGACGGCCAGATTCTCGTGCTCTACGACGTGCTCGACATCACGCCGGGACGCAAGCCCAGGTTCGTGCAGAACTTCCAGCAGGGCCGCGACAGCCCGCTGGCCGCGATCCGGGCCTACGGCGAAGCCGTGAAGAGCCGGGCCTACCCCGCGCCCGAGCATTGTTTCTGAGTACGCCAGCACCGACGCCACGAGGGACTGCCCGACCGATGCAAACGATCACGCGGATCGCGGAGCTCCGCGCAACCGTCACGCGCTGGCGGCTCGCGCGCGAGAGCATCGCGTTCGTGCCCACGATGGGCAACCTGCACATGGGGCATGCAAGCCTCATGTCGGCTGCGCACCTGCATGGCAGGCGCGTCATCTCCAGCATCTTCGTCAACCCGATGCAGTTCGGGCCGTCCGATGATTTCAGCGCGTATCCGCGCACCCCGGATGACGATTCCAACCTGCTTGGCGAATACGGTGTCGATGCGCTGTTCCACCCGACCGTCGAGGAGATGTACCCCTCGGGCAGCGTCGGCAGCACCGTCGTCGACGTGCCCGGGCTCACGGACATTCTCTGCGGCGTGTTCCGCCCCGGGCATTTCCAGGGGGTCGCGACCGTGGTCGTGAAGCTGCTGTGCCTGGTGCAGCCGGACGTTGCGATCTTCGGCGAAAAGGACTTCCAGCAACTCACGGTGATCCGTCGCGTCGTCGACGACCTGAACCTGCCGGTCAAGATCGTCGGCGCGCCCACGGTGCGCGCGGAAGACGGGCTCGCGCTCAGTTCACGCAACCGCTACCTGACCGTTGCGGAGCGGGCGGCAGCGCCTGCCATGTATCGCGCGCTCGATACAGCACGGCGCCGGCTCGAAGCGGGCGACACGGATTACGCAGGCATGCAGGCCGAAGGGCTCGCCGCACTCGCGAATGCGGGCTTCCGTCCGGAGTATTTCGAAGTCCGCACTGCGGATCGCCTGGCGGCACCGACGGAAAACGACGTGCACGTCGTCGTGCTCGCCGCTGGCCGGATCGGCAAGGCGCGGTTGATCGACAACATCCAGTGCGCCGCTCCCAGAAGGGGATAGGGGAGCCGGAAGGGGGCGGAAGGGGGCGGAAGGGGTTAGTCGGAGGAGAGGCTGCAGCATCAGGTTCGCCTGCACCTCCGACTAGCCCCTAACCCCTAACC
>JBAVIQ010000145.1:0-9898 GCA_049687035.1 Steroidobacteraceae bacterium | reverse complement strand
TCTCTGCCGCGCGCGCAACCTGAGCGCCACGGGAGTCTTTGTCGAGACCGGCGACATGGGCCTGCGCAAGGGCCAGACCGTTGAACTCGCGTTCGCCATCAGCCTCGGCACCATTACCAAGCTGCATCGCCGCACAGCGGTCGTCGCGCACGTTTCGCGCGGCGGCACCGGCCTGATGATGCAGAACCACGGCAGCTGAACGCACCTCGGCCGGCGCGCCAAGAGCTGGCTTTTCCGCGGTTACGCAACGCGCAGTGCCGGTAGGCACTACCCCCGATTCATCGTTCCCGCACCGGGCCTAATGTCAGGGTTCGGACCTGTTTCGCTCGGACGAGCGTGAGGCTCACCCGCGCCGCCGCTGCGATGCGTTCGTGCGGCGATGACAACAACCACACCAGACCGGACCGTTGCCGATGCGATCGATCGCGTGCTCGAGGCCGAGCACGCCGCCGCGCTCGTTATCGTTGCAGCCGAGACCGCCGCCCGCTCTGGCATCGACGCAGCACGCGACAAACGGCGCGACATTCTCGAGACGGCACGACAGCGCGTGATACGACTGCACGAGCGGGCGCAGGCGCGCCTCGCAGGACGGCTGGCGCAACTCGATGCGAATGCATCCCTCGACACCTTCGACGCCGGCGCACTGGGTGCCGTGGCGGCCGATGCGCTCGCAGCGGTTGCCGAACGGCTCACCACGGACGAGTCGGCGTGAGCGCGGGCAGCGGCCATTTCGCGTATTCCCAGGCCCGTCTGCAGGCGCGTTTCGGCCAATCCGCCGATCCCGCCGACCTGCAGCGCGCGCACGCCGCCCGCGACCTGGCGGGTTTCCTCAGTGCCGTGCGCACTACTGCACAGCGGCGCTACACGACACGCCTGGCACCCGGCATGGATGCGCACGAACTGGAGCGGCACCTGCGCTACGAGTGGTCAGCGCTCGTCGACGAAGTGGCGCGCTGGCAACCCACCCCCTGGCAGGAAGCGATCCGCTGGCTGCGCTGGCTGCCCTACCTGCCGGCGCTGCAGAAACTCACCCGCGGCGGCCGACCTCCCGCATGGGCTCGGGCGGATCCTGTGCTAGGTCACATCGTCGCACTCGATCCTGCGCTGCGCGGCGCAGCACTCGCCGCCTCGCCGCTGCAGCCGTTTCGTCTGGCACTCGAAGCAGACGCTGGCGACGTCACGTCAGCCTGGCTCGACCATTGGCGGGCGCTGTGGCCCGCGGGCAGTCGTCACGCGCGCGCCCTGGGCCTCATCGCGCGCGATGTCGCATTACTCGACGCAAAGCTGCGGGAAGCGGTCGGCGGCGACAGCAGAGAGTTGCACGGGGCGCTGTCGCTGCGGTTGCTGCGTACCTTCCGCCGTCACCCGCTCTCACCCGCGGCAGCCGTTGCGTACCTAGGCCTCGAAGCGCTCGGACTGCTCGGCCTGCGCGGCGGAGTGATGCGTCGCGCCGTCGTCGTACCGGGGCCCGCATGAGCCTGCGCTCCGCCACTGCCCGCTGGTTCGAACTGCTCACCTCGCGCGAGGAACTCGGCGCAGCCCTCGATTGCCTGGCGCGGACGCGGTCGGTCGAGTTGCAAGCCTACAGCCGTGCCGAATCGCGCCTGCCGCTCGGCGACCTGAAGCGCGTGCTCGATGAATTCGAATCGCTCGCGCGCCGCTTCCGGCCGTGGTGGCCGGCGGCGTTGCCCTGCACTGTGGATGCCGAACACGCACTTCTCGATGCCCCGCAGGCCGCGCTCGGCAAGCTGCGCGCATGGGCGACGGCGGCGGAGCCGGTCGTCGCTGAACTCGAGGCGCTCGCGCTCGCGCGGACGGAAATCGAAACGCTCGAACGCTTGTCTGCAATCGCCGGGCCGGCACTGCCGCGGCTCGATCGCATGGCGTCGGCCGGACCCGTGCTCGCGAGCCGCATCTACGTGCTCCCGCCCGGCACGCCGGCGCTGTCACTGCCGCCTGCATTGATCAACCAGTTGTGGACCCCGGAACCCGGCCGCGAAACCTACCTGCTCGCCGTCGGCCCCGGCGAGGACATGGGTGAACTCGACGCCGCACTGGCGGCGCGCAAGGTTCATCGCGTCGCGATCCCAGCGGACCTGCCGCAGGACCCGGGCGAATTGCGCGCGAACCTGCAGCAACGACGCACGGCACTCGACACGCGGGAAGCCTCGGCACGCGCCGCGCTGGCCAGACTCGACGCGGAGCACGACGTGCCGGCAGCTCTTGGCGAAGTCGCGCTGGCCGCATGGGTCGTGACGCACGTGCCGGAACTCCCGGTTACGGAACACTTCGCCTGGATCACCGGTTGGTGCTCCGCGCGTGACGATGGCGGACTGCGCGCAGCTCTCGACCAGCAAGGCCTGCACTACCTGTTGCGAATGACGGACGCGCCAGCGGGGACGGTAGCTCCTTCCGTCCTGCGCAATCCGCGCTGGGCGCGTCCGTTCGAGACCATGACTGGAATGATGGGTGTCCCTGCCGCGGGGGATGCTGATCCGAGCCTGCTCATCGCCATCCTCGCGCCGTTGATGTTCGGCTTCATGTTCGGCGACGTGGCGCAAGGCGCGATCGTCGCTCTGGCAGGGTTCCTCCTCAGCAAGCGAATGCCCGCGTTGCGCCTGCTGCTGCCGGGCGGACTGGTCGCGATCGTGTTCGGCTTCGCGTTCGGCAGCGTGTTCGCGCGCGAAGACGTGGTGCCCGCGCTCTGGCTGCATCCACTGTCGCAGCCGCTGCCGGTCCTGGCCGTGGCGCTGGGCTTCGGCGTCGTGACGCTCGTGCTCGGTCTCGCCCTCGATGCGCTGCAGTTTTTCTGGCGCGGGCAGTTGCGGCACTGGTTGCTGTGCGACGCCGGCCTGCTGGTCGCCTACCTCGGACTGGTCGGCGCAGCGCTCGACATGACCGCCCTGTGGCTGCTGCCGCTCGGCATCGCTTGGTCGCTCGCGGGCGCGGCGTTCGCCAATCCGGCGACACGCGCCGCGGCCGTGGGGAAAGCCGCGGGTGAATGCGTGGAGCGACTGTTGCAGCTCGGCGTCAACACGGTGTCTTTCGTGCGCATCGGCGCGTTTGCGCTGGCGCACGCGGGACTGTGCTCGGCCATCGTCGGCATGGCTGAAGCCGCGGGACCGGGGTACTGGCCGATCCTGATCATCGGCAACGCCGCAATCATTGCGCTCGAAGGCCTCGTCGTCAGCATCCAGACGACACGCCTCGTGCTGTTCGAATTCTTCATCCGCTTCCTGACGGCGCGCGGCCGACCCTTCGAGCCGCTCACGCCGCCGCCGGCTTCGCTTCCCGGAGGCACGCCATGAAACTGCCCGCACGCTGGATCCTTGCCCTCGCCACCATGACGACGGCAACCGTCGCGGTGGCCACGTTCACACTCATTGCCGCCTGGCCCGCCCTCGCGGCGGAGACTGCTGCCGTGCCGCCCGATCCCGACGTGCTGCGCTGGGGCTTTGCTTCCGCTGCGCTGGCAGCGGGACTCGCGGCGCTTGGCGCCGGCTATGCCGTGGCCCAGGTCGGCACCGCCGCCCTCGGCGCACTTGCCGAGAAGCCCGACCTCTTCGGCCGCGTGCTCGTGATCGTCGGACTCGCGGAGGGCATCGCGATCTATGGCCTGATCGTCTCGATCCTGATCCTCAATCGGCTGGGCTGACATGGCGCAAGTCGTCTACATCGGCGGCGAGGCAACGGCGGCAGGCTTCCGGCTCGCCGGCGTCGATACTCGCGTTGCGTCGGCGGGCGACGTCGCCGCGATGCTGCGGCAGGCATTCACCGAGCGCCCGGACTGCGTGCTGCTCGATGGCACGCTGGTCGACTTCGTGCCGGCCGTGGAACTCGAGCACGCCCTCGTCGCGCTCTCGCCGCTGTTCGCCGTCATTCCGGATGTCCGCGGACGAGGCACGCCGCCCAATCTCGCGCGCACGGTGCGCAACGCGCTGGGAATCGACTGATGAACGACGTTGAAACCCTGCTCGAAGCACAAACCACCGCGCTGCTGCGTCGGCTGGGGCGCGAGCAGGAATCGCGCACGCGGCGTCTCCGCGACGAAGCCGAGACGCAGGCGGCCGACATCGTGCGCAGGGCGCGAGTCGAGGCCAGGACGCGCGTGCACCAGGCCGTGGTCGACACCCGACGTGAAGACGAAATGGCGCTGGCAAGGCGGCGCGCGGCACTCGACACGCAGGCGCGACGCAGCAGGCAAGCCACGTTGCGCGAACTGCTCGACCGCGCATGGCAGGCCCTGCCCGCTGCATTGCAGTCGCGCTGGCTCGACGCGACCGCGCGTGAGCGCTGGTGCGACGCCGCCTGCCTGTCAGCGAGTCGCAGCCTGCGTCACCTGGATCGGCTCCAAGTGGAAGTCGATCCGCAGTGGCTGGCCCATGTCGGCCCGCTCGTGCGGAGCCGCCTCGAGGGCCCGTCGAACGTCAGCGTCACGGCGACCGACGGCCTGGGTGCCGGACTGCGAATCCGTGCGGGCGACGCCTGCATCGATGCCACGGTCGCGGGTCTGCTGGCCGCCCGTGAGCGCATTGCCTCCGAGCTGCTCGCCGAGTTCGAGCATCAGGCCGCGGCGCGACGGGCGGAGCGCACGCCATGAGCGAAGCACGGATCACGTGGATCGGCGGCCCGGTGCTCAAAGCCTGCGCCACGGGGCCGTTCAGCATCTTCGAAGCGCTGGCCGTGGGCGAGCGCCGCCTGCTCGGCGAAGTCATCCAGTTGCGCGGCGACGAGCTGGTCGCGCAAGTGTACGAAGACACGACGGGACTCGAGCCCGGCGTGACCGTGGTCGGACTCGAACGACCGCTCGCCGTGACGCTCGGCCCGAACCTGCTGGGCGGCATCTTCGACGGCTTGCTGCGGCCGTTGTCGCTCGCCACGGATTACCAGATCCAGCCGGGCGCCGCCGAGCACATCTGCGCGCGGCATCGGCTCGAATTCACCGTACGGGACGGTGACGTGGTAAGCGCCGGTGCCGTGTTCGCCAGGACAGTTGCGCCGCGACCGCAGTCATTGCTGGTGCCTCCGTGGGCCAGCGGGCGCGTGGAAGCGCTGGTCGAAGCAGGGGAGCATCGCGACGACGAGACGCTGCTAGTGCTGGTCGATGACGCTGGCCGCAGGCACGAACTGACGATGCAGCACGACTGGCCCGTGCGCCGGCCACGACCGGTGCGCGAGCGCCTCGGCGTCAACGCGCCGATGATCACGGGCCAGCGCATCCTCGACACGCTGTTCCCCGTCGCGCGCGGGGGACGGGCTGCCCTGCCGGGCGGCTTTGGCACCGGCAAGACCGTGCTGCAGGAAGCGCTCGCCAAGTGGTGTGACGCGGACGTCATCGTGTACGTCGGTTGCGGCGAACGCGGCAACGAAATGGCCGAGGTGCTCGATGAGTTTCCTCATCTAGAGGACCCGCACACTGGACGGCCGCTCGCCGAACGCACGGTGATCATCGCGAACACGTCGAACATGCCGGTCGCGGCGCGCGAGGCGAGCATCTACACCGCGATCACGGTGGCCGAGTATTTCCGCGACCAGGGCCTCAACGTCGCGCTGATGGCGGACTCGACCAGCCGCTGGGCCGAAGCGCTGCGCGAAGTGTCCGGTCGCCTCGGTGAGTTGCCAGGCGAAGCCGGTTATCCCGCGTACCTGAGCTCGCGCCTCGCTGAATTTTACGAACGCTCGGCGCGTGTCACGTCCCTGGCTGGCACCGAGGGCTCGGTCACGATCATCGGCGCGATCAGCCCGCCATCCGGCGACTTCTCCGAACCCGTCACGCTGCATACCAAGCGCTACGTGCGCTGCTTCTGGGCCCTCGACCGTCAGCGCGCGCAGGCCCGATTCTATCCCGCCATTCACCCCCTGCAGTCCTATGGCTCGGACGTGCAGGAACTCGCCGACTGGTGGAAGCGCTCTGGCAACCCCGACTGGCTCGTGCAACGGCAGCGCGTACTCGAACTGCTCGAGGCGCAGGCGCACCTGGAGCGCATGGCACGCATCGTCGGCCGCGATGCGCTGCCGCCACAGCAGCAGGTGCGACTGCTCTGCGCAGACCTGCTCAACGAAGGATTCCTGCGGCAGTCGTCCTTCTCGAAGGTCGACCGGTTCTGTTCGCCTGCGCGGCAGGTGGCAATGCTCTCGGTACTGCTGCACTTCGCGGAGCGCGCCGACGCAGCCGTGGCGGCAGGCGTGCCGCCGGCCCGGCTCGCGGCCCTGCCGATGCTGCGGCAGCTGCAGCGGCTCGGTGAAGAGTTCGGCGAGGAAGACCTGCTGCGCCTGCGGCAATTGCCGCGCCAGATCGATTACGAATTCGACCAGCTGCAAACGGTGGCCAGCCATGCAGGCTGACCTGCTGCTCGAAAATGCAGTGACCCGCATCGAGGGCCCGTTGCTCTTTGCGCGGCGCGAAGCGCGCGTCGGCCTGAACGCCGCGGTCGAAGTGCTGGCAGGAAACGGCCCGCCACGGCTGGGACGCGTGGCCGCACTCGACGAGGCCTCGATGGTGATCGAGGTGCTGGAGTCGACGTCGGGGCTCGCACTGCGCGGCACGCGCATTCGCCTGCATCCGGAGCCGTTGCTGTTCGGTGTCGGCCCGCATCTGCTCGGCCGCGTCTTCGACAGCGTCGGTCGTCCGCTCGACGGGGGACCGCCGGTGGCTGCACGCTCGCGACGCCGCATCGAGGGTCTTGCGATCAATCCGGCCTGGCGCGCCTTGCCACGGGATTTCATCGAAACCGGCATCGCGACCATCGACGTGATGAACAGCCTCGTGCGGGGACAGAAGCTGCCGCTCTTCTCCGCGGGCGGCTTGCCGCACGACAGGCTGGCCGCAGAGATCGCCCAACGGGCACGACTGCGCGGAACGCAGGGCGAGGAAAGTTTCGCAGTCGTCTTTGCCGGCATCGGCGTGCCGCACGACACGGCCGAACAGTTCCGGCTCGCGATGGAATCGAGCGGCGCACTTGGCCACACGGCCATGTTCCTGAATCTCGCGGACGAACCGGGCATGCAGCGCCTGCTCGCGCCGCGCTACGCGCTGACGGCAGCCGAGTACCTCGCGTTCGAGGAAGGACGGCACGTGCTGGTCATCCTCACCGACATGACCAACTACTGCGAGGCCCTGCGCGAGGTGTCCGCGAGCCACGGTGAAATACCAGGGCGCAAGGGCTACCCGGGCTACATGTATTCGGACCTCGCTTCGCTCTACGAACGGGCGGGTTGCATCCGCGGTCGACCGGGCACGTTGACGCAATTACCGATCCTGACCATGCCCGGCGACGACATCGGTCATCCGATCCCGGACCTCACGGGGTACATCACGGAAGGCCAGATCGTGCTGGACCGCGAACTCGACCGTCGCGGCATCTACCCGCCGGTGCGAGTGTTGCCGAGCCTGTCGCGGCTGATGGATGCCGGCATCGGCGAAGGGTTCACGGACCCGGACCACCCGGCGCTCGCCCACCAGTTGTTCGCCGCCTATGCGCGCGCGTTGCGCGTTCGCGTGCTCGCGAGCGTGATGGGTGAGCAGGGCCTGCCGGAATCCGACCGCAGGTTTCTCGCCTTCGGCGAGCGCTTCGAGCGCCAGTTCGTCCACCAGGCCAATGCGCGCACGCTCGAAGAAAGCCTCGAGGCCGGCTGGGCCGTCCTGCAGGGCCTGCCGCATGGCGAACTCACGCGCCTGTCGAATGCACAGATCGGCCGCCACCTGGGCGAAGAAGTGCATGCCTGACATTGGCGAAGTTGCGGCAACGCGGGTTGCGCTGCTCGAACTGCGCGACGAACGCCGGCTGGTGCAGGAAGGGTACGAACTGCTCGACGAAAAACGCGTAATGCTTGCGACCGAGATCCTGCGTGACCTGCGGGCGCACGAAGTCGCGCAGACCGCGCTCGATCGACTCTGGCTCGAGGCCCGCGAGGCACTGGCAGGCGCGGTCGAAATCCACGGCTTCGAGGACCTTACGGTCGAGCCCCCGTGCCTGCTCGACACCGTGCTGCTGCGACAGGCTGAGCGCAGCTTCCTCGGACTGCGCCTGGCCGAGGCCGCGCTCGACGCGGCGCCCTGCATGCCTTCCGCCCCGCCCGTGCGCAGCACACCGGAACTCATGCGCTGCGCCGGGGCCTTTCGCCAGCTGACAGGCGAACTGGTCGCACAGGCGGCCCGGGCCGCGAACCTGCGCCGGCTGATCGAGGAGTTCCGCCGAACGGAGCGGCGCGCCCGTGCGCTCGAGAACGTGCTGCTGCCGGAAATCGACTTTTCGCTGAAGTTCATCGAGGAACAGCTCGACGCCGTGGACCAGGAGGAAGCCGTCCGCGTCCGCAACGCCGCGCGCGGACGTTGAACCGGCCCGTACGTATCCGGGCTTGACCTGTGGGGCAGCGGGTCGCTAGCTTGCGGCCTGACCCTGGGAGGACACGCATGATCAAGGACGCCGTTTCACCGCTCGAACCTCGTTATGAGGACCTGGCAGGCGACGGGCTCGGCCGCAAGGCACGCCGGCACTTCCTGGCGACGCGACCCAAGTTCCTGACGGCCTCCGTCCTGCCCGTGCTGGTCGGCACAGCCTGGGGTGCCACGCTCGCCGGCGGACTCGAACTGGGAGTCGCCGTACTCGCCCTGCTGGCCACCGCCCTGGTCCATTGCGCCAGCAACGTCATCAACGACGTCGGCGACGACATCACCGGCACGGACCGCGACAACGTCGAATACATCCATCCCTACACCGGCGGCTCGCGGTTCATCACCAACGGCATCATGTCCGTGCAGGAGATGCACCGCTGGGGCTGGATCCTGATCGGCATGGCTGCGGTGCTCGGCCTCGCCCTCGCGCTGCTGAAAGGCCCGATCGTCATTGCGCTGGGGCTCGCGGGTATCGCCATCGCGTGGCTGTACTCCGCGCCTGCGGTGCAGCTGAGCGGCAAGGGCGTCGGGGAGTTCTTCCTGATGATCGCGTTCGGCGTGCTGCCCGTCTGCGGCGCCGCATGGCTGCAGAGCGGGGTGTTCGACCTGGGCAGCCTGCTGCTCGCGATTCCCATCGGCATCTGGGTGATGCTGATCCTGTGGATCAACGAGGTGCCGGATCGCAAAGCCGACGCAGCGAACGGCAAGCGCACGCTCGTGGTCCGTCTCGGACTCGACCACGCGCGCCTCGGCTACCGGCTGCTGCACGTCGCCGCGTTCGCCTCGCTCGTCACCTTGGTCGCGATGGGTTCGCTGCCCTGGTGGACCGCGGTCGGAGCGGTCGCAATTCTGGCGGGAGGCTTCAAGGCCGCTGCGGGCATTGGCGAGCAGGTCACGCGGCCGGTGCTGACCAAGAGCATCGAAATGACCATTGGCCTGCAAGCGGTGGGGTCGATACTGCTGTTCGTCGCCGCGATCTTCTCGCGCTGACCGGGGCATGCCCGCCGCCGAGACCGGCTCACTGCAGCTCGTCTTCGGCGCGAGCGGCTACATCGGCACCCACCTGGTGCCACGCCTGCTGGCCGCAGGCAAGCGTGTCCGCGCGTCCGCCCGCAATGTAGAGGTGCTCGAGGCCCGCGGCTGGCCCGACGTGGCGTGCGTAGCCGCAGATGCCCTGCAGCCAGAAACGCTCACAGCCGCGCTGCAGGACGTCGACGTCGCCTACTACCTCGTGCATTCGATGGCCGCGGGCCGCGGCTTCGGTGCATTGGACCGCGAAGCAGCGCGCAACTTCGGCGCGGCAGCCGCCGCGGCCGGCGTCCGGCGCATCGTCTACCTCGGCGGGTTGATCCCCGCGCATGCCCGCTCGGAACACCTGCGCTCGCGGGCAGAAACCGGTGACGTCCTGCGCGCGAGCGGCGTGCCTGTCACCGAACTCCGCGCCGGCATGATCATCGGCCCGGGTTCGGCCGCATACGAAGTGATCCGCGACCTGGTCAATCA
>JBAVIQ010000144.1:0-4311 GCA_049687035.1 Steroidobacteraceae bacterium | reverse complement strand
TGCAGCGCAGGTTGCCGAGGCCCTTGCCGCTGCAGAGCACCAGCGGTCCCGCGCGATGGCGGCAGACGTTCGCAAAAGCGCGGAGGACCCCGTCGGCCGCTCGCAGCAGCACGACCGGTATTCCCGCAATGTTGACGAGCAGGTGATCGCCCGCCGCAGCCAGGTCGGCACGGTGCGCGACCAGCTGCCACGAGGCCCCGAAGATCTTTCGACGTTCCAGTGCGAACGTCGTTTCGCCAAAGTAGTACGCCGGGTCGAGCGCGTGCGCTTGGTCGAGACCTCGTGGCCGTTCGCTTGCGTTCAACGTGCCCATCGCGACTCCCTTGTTCGCGCTCTATTTCGCTGCCGTGCCGTCCGGCAGCAGGTACTGCACGTTCCAGTCGATCAGGCGCTCGAGCCGATCCTGCACATAGCTCGGAACCGTCAGGTCATGGTGCTCGCCGGGATACACCACGAGCTGCGTCCGCACACCGAGCGAACGCAGCGCCTGGTACATCTGCTCGGAGCCGTTGCACGGCACGTTGAAATCGCTCTCGGCGCAGTAGAACAGCGTCGGCGTCCTGATGCGTTCCACATGCAGGAACGGATAGCTGACGCGATCCCACGCGTCGCGATTCGCCCACGGTGTGCCGAGTTCGAGCTCGTATTCGCGCACGTACATGTCGTGGCCATACAGTGCCACGAAGTTCGACGCGCCCGCGCCGCTCACCGCCGCCTTGAAACGCGTGTCGGTCGCGATCACGTAGTTGGTGAGAATGCCGCCGTAGCTGCGTCCGCCGACGCCAAGCCGATCTGGATCCGCGATGCCCGCCGCGACGACGTGATCGACCGCGGCCAGCACGTCCTGCACGTCCTTGTTGCCCCAGTCGGCGTAGATCGCGCGCGCGAAATCGAAGCCGCGGCCCGAACTGCCGCGCGGATTGGCCGCGACGACGACGAAGCCGCGCGCGGCATAGGCCTGCCAGTCGGGCATGAACTCATGGGCGAACTGGGCGACCGGCCCGCCGTGGATGCGGAGAATCGTCGGGTAGCGGCGCCCAGGCACGTAATCCGCCGGCTTCACGACGAATCCGTCGATCGACGTGCCGTCCCTGCTCTTGAACGTGATGTCCTCGAAGCGAACGAGCTTCTTCGCAGCGAGCCACGCGTTGTGCGTGCCGAGCGGTCGCAGCCTGCCCTTCTCCAGCGCGACAAGCTCGTTCGGCGTCACGTCGTCGCCTGCGAGCACCACCAGCCGCCCCTGCCTGGAAACGGCGAACCCCGCGTCTGTGCCCGCACCGGTCGTCAGCGGCATGACCTTGCCCGTGCCGATGTCGATGCGGGACAGGCGAGTCACCCGGCTCTGCTCGATCAGCGCCAGCACCGACTTGCCGTCGGGCGACCATCGCACGTGCGAGAACCAGCGATCGATCGGCGCAGGCACGCTCACGGCGCCGGTCGCTGCGTCGATGATTGCGAGCTGCATCGGAGCGTAATAGATCCACTTCTCCGCGCCGCCTTGCAGGAACGCGATGCGGCGCCCGTCTGGCGACCACTGCGGGCGCAGTCCCTCGAGTGAGTCGCTGTCGGCGCCGTCGAGCTGCGCGAGCGGCTGCTCAGTCGCACCGGCACGCGGTTCGACCAGGTACAGCGACACCTGCGAATGCCGATCCGCATCCTCGCCACGACGAGTGACGTAGACGATCCGGCGCCCGTCCGGCGACCACGACGGATACGTTTCGTCGTGCGCGCCGGAGGTGAGCTGGGTCGTCTGCCCGCTCGCCACGTCGTGCAGGTAAAGGTGCGAGCGGCGCGCACCGAGATAGCCGTCGATGTCCTGCTTGAAGTGAAAGCGGTCGGTCACGATCGGTGGCGGGTTCCTGGGCTCCGGCGCGCCGGCGGGACGTTCCGGATCCGTTGCGACCAGCGCGAGCCGCTGGCTATCGGGCGACCACTCGAAGTCATCGACGCCGCCCGGCAGGTTCGTGAGTGCCCGGGCTTCACCGCCCCCGACCGGCATGGCCCAGACCTGCGTCTGCGCATCGTCGCTGCCACGGTCCGAGAGGAACGCGAGCCAGCGCCCATCGGGGGACCAGGCCGGTGCCCACTCGTCGGTCCTGGGCGTGTTCGTGAGTTGGGTACGATCGCGGCCGTCGTAACCGACGCGCCAGAGGTCCGATTGCGTCTCGTCCTTGTCGACGTTCGTCACGATGAGGGTGTAGACGACGGACTCGCCGTCCGGGGCAAATGCAGGTTCGTCGACCTCAGCCAGGCGCGCCAGGTCGGCCGGCCCGAAACGGTCGGCACGAAGATCGGCAGCCGTGGCGGCCACCGTCGACGCCAGCAGCAGCAAACCGACGTATCCGCTGAACAACGTGCGCATGGAGTCTCGCCAGGATCGCGCCGAAACGGGCGCCATCGCGTGATCCTAGCGAATACGCGAAACTGGTGCCCCTACTTCGCCTCGCGCAGGAGATCGACATGGCCAGGAAACGTCCCTCGCGTACCGGCGGCACCGTCGTGATGCTGGAGCACCGCTCGAAGGTCCTGGCGGACAACCCACTCGGCGATCCGGCCTATCGCACGCTCGGCGTGTGGCTGCCGCACGAATACGACAGCGGCGCCACGCACGGTCGCGGTCGCCGGTTCCCGGTGCTGTACGACCTCGTCGGGTTCACGGGCACCGGCATTGCGCACCTCAACTGGAAACCGTTCAGCGAAAACGTAGCTGAACGCG
This sequence comes from Steroidobacteraceae bacterium, assembly GCA_049687035.1. Taxonomy (GTDB): domain Bacteria; phylum Pseudomonadota; class Gammaproteobacteria; order Steroidobacterales; family Steroidobacteraceae; genus RPQJ01. Next base: position 1,595 of record JBAVIQ010000144.1, on the reverse strand, counting down.
CGGCGCGACTCGTGCGCGAGCAGCGCATGGGTCCCGCGATCATCGTGTTTCCGGACTGTTTCACGTCGCTCGGCGGCAACCAGTACGTAAACTCATCGGCCATCGGCAACTACGCGGACTTCCTGCTCGACGAAGTCATCCCACTCGTCGACAAGGAGTTCCGCACGCTCGCCTCGCGCGATCACCGCGGCTGCTTCGGCAAGTCGTCGGGTGGCTACGGCGCGATGATCCACGGCATGAAGTATGCGTCGCACTGGGGCGCAATCGCCAACCATTCGGGCGATGCGTATTTCGATTTCATTTACCGCGCCGACTGGCCGAACACGCTGAACGAGCTGGGCAGGTTCCGCCGCCCGCCGCGCAAGGAAGGGCGCTACACGAACCGGGTCGATTCCGCCGCAGACCGCAAGCTGGCGCAGGGGCTCGACGATGGCCGCGTGCGACGGTTCCTCGAGACGATATGGAAGCAGCACAAGCACACGACGGGCGAAGGCCACGCCCTGATGAATGTGTGCATGGCGGCCACCTACGATCCCGACCCGGCCGCGCCCAACGGTTTTCGCCTGCCATTTCACCTGGAAACCGGCGAGATCCTGCCGGAACGCTGGCAGCGCTGGCTGCGGCACGACCCGGTCCGGCTCGTCGACCGATACGCCGCCAACCTGCGGCGGCTCAAGGGAATCTACGTCGACTGCGGCTGGCGCGACCAGTACCACATCCATTACGGCTCCCGGCAGTTGTCACGCGCCCTTGAAAAGGCGCGCGTCGCGCACCACTACGAGGAATTCGACGACACTCACTCGGACATCGACTACCGCATGGACGTGAGCCTGCCCTTCCTCTACCGCGCCCTGCGGCCCTGACCACGGCTCGTCCCGACCGTGAGCAGTCCGCCGCCGTTGATGCCGCTGCCAGAGCTGCCGGTCGAGATCTATCGCTCGCACTGGCGGCCTGCGTGCGAAGAGCGGGCGTTCATGTTGCACGCGGTCGGCATCGAGTCGCAGGTGGTGGCCAGCGGCGAACTGTGGAGCCTCGTCGTGCTGCCGCAATCAGCGGCAGCGGCAACTAACCACCTGCGCGGTTACGAGCGCGAGAATCCGCCAAAGCGGCGCGTGCTCGCACGGCCCGAGCAAATGCATCCCCGCGCCTGGATCGGGCCGGCCATGTACTTCCTTGTCATGGTGCTGGTCGCGTGGCTCGCCGGTCACCGCACCTTCGCCACCAACTGGCTCACCGCGGGTGTGCTCGATACGGCAGTCGTGCGTGGAGGTGAATACTGGCGAACGGTGACGGCGCTGACGCTGCACTTCGACGTCGCGCACCTCCTCAGCAACCTGGGCTTCGGCGCGTTCTTCGGCTGGCTCGCTTCGCAGCTGCTCGGCCCGGGCGTGGCCTTCGGCGGCGCCGTCGCTGCGGCCACTCTCGCCAATGCGCTCAATGCCTCGGTGCAACCGGCCAATCACGTCTCGGCCGGCGCTTCGACCATGGTCTTCGCCCTGCTCGGCCTGCTCGCTGCGTACGCGTGGCGACGGCGCGCGGATTCGGGCGAACGCTGGGCCTATCGCTGGGCGCCATTGATTGCGGGCGTGTTCCTG
>JBAVIQ010000143.1:0-7955 GCA_049687035.1 Steroidobacteraceae bacterium | reverse complement strand
ACGAATAGGCGAGCAGACGTTTCATGTCTGTCTGCACCGCCGCGAAGACCACGCCAAAGATCGCCTTCGCCAATCCCAGCGCGAGCGGGACCAGGCCCCACCACCACAGCGGGTCGCCGATCAGATCGAACGTCACCCGCAACACGCCGTAGATGGCGGTCTTCAGCATCACGCCGCTCATGAGTGCCGAAACGGGCGAAGGTGCGGCCGGGTGTGCTTCCGGGAGCCATACGTGCAGCGGCAGGAGCCCGGCCTTGGTGCCGAATCCAAACAGCGCGAGCAGGAAGGCGGCGGTTGCCCACGGAGTCGACAGCGTGCTCTCGCGCATGGCGTCGAACGAGAACAACCAGGTGCCGCCCTGCAGGATGCCGAAGCACAGCAGGATGGCGATTGCACCGACGTGCGCCATGAGCAGGTACAGGAATCCGGCGCTGCGGATTTCCGGGATGCCGTGCTGGGCGGTCACCAGGAAATAGGACGTCAGGGCCATCGTCTCCCACGCGACCATGAACGCGTAGGCGTCGTCGGCAACCAGCACGAATCCCATGCTGGCGAGAAAGAGGTGGTACTGGAGGCCCAGCACCCCCGGTGCCGTTCCCTCACCCTTGCGGAAATAGCCAGCCGCGAACAGCGAGACACCGGCAGATGCGCTGCCGAGCAGAGCCAGGAACACGCGGGAAAGGTTGTCCAGCCGCACGTGCATGGGCAGGTCGGGCAAGCCGATGAGCAGGGTGCCGCGCTCGACCGGTGTGGCGAGGCTCAGGGCAGCCACGATCGCGAGACCGACGCCGATGATCGCGCCGAGAGGAAACAACACTCGGCCGACCAATGCGACGCTGTTGGGCCGCAGCAGTCCGGTCGCGCCCACCACTGCCCAGGACGCGAGAAGCGCCAGGCAAAGGGTCAGGGGCGAGTCGAGCGCGGACATGTCGTGATTCTACTCCAATGTAAATTAGATTATAATTATGTGCACATCAGTTGCGCACTGTAAGGAATTTGCTTGCCACTCGAGGACCGCACCGCCCGTTTGACCGTGCTGATCGACCCCCGCAAGAAGGCGCAGTTCGAGCGCATCTGCGCGGAGCAGGACACCACGCCCTCGCAGGTCGTCCGGCAATTGATCAGGCGGTACATCGAAGACCAGACGGGAATGCCCTGGTCGCCTGAGAAGCCTGAAGTGGTCGAGCGGCGGGCCGGAAAGAGACGTTGATGACTCGCAAAGCTGATCGTTTGCCACGGCGCAGGCGCGTGACGCGATTGGACGTGGCCTCGTCGTCGTCGGGCGGTTGGGGATTGATCAGCCGGAAAGATGAGGACCTGCTGTCGTTGGGCGGACTCACGATCGACCCTGGCACGCTGGTGCGCGTGCTGGAACCGACTGCTGCTGCGTCGGCTGTGCTGTGTCAGCGGCTGATGGCGGGTACGTATGACAAGCCCTTCCTCGTGGAAGACGGCAAGCACCGCGCGCTGTGCTTCACGATCGACGGCAGTGTCCAGAGCGAGATGCGCATCGACGATCCCGACGCACTCGTGAACGACTACACGCGCAAGATGATGGGATTCCTGCTGTTCTGCCCGGAGCCGCGACGCGTCCTCATGATCGGTCTCGGTGGGGGGTCGCTGGTCAAGTTCTGCAATCGACACTTGCCGTCGACGCACGTCACGGCCATCGAGATCGATGCGAACGTCATCGCGCTGCGAGAGCATTTCAAGATCCCGCCGGACGGCAAGGACCTGCGTGTCATCCACGGCGACGGCGCCCGCCATGTCGCAGACCTGATCGACGCCACGGAATTCCCTGATGTGCTGCTCGTCGATGCCTACGATCGCAACGGAATTTCACCATCGATCGCGGATTACGAGTTCCTGGAGCACTCCCGTCGCATCCTCGGGGACGGCGGAGTGTTCGTGATGAACCTCGCTGCCCATGAATCGGCCAGTGCGATGCAGGTGGAGAGAATTCGACACGTATTCGGCGACCCCGTCATTCCGGTCACCGTCGGGTGGGGTGGCAACATGGTCGTCTTCGCAGGGCCCGCTTTGCGCGATCGGCAGCGACTGGCTGCAGCCCCGGCGAACGCTGGTCGCGTGCAGCAGACCCTCGGCCTCGACTTCCGAGTCCTTCCGGGTCTCGTGCGGCAGCACCTGCAGCAGGCGCAGCCAGCGTCGGCGCGCGAGTGAAGCAGGCTAGCTGCGCGACATCTTCGCCGGCATCGGTCTGTCCAGCGTTTCTCGCAGCTGCTCGAGCGTATACGGCTTGCTCAGGTAGCCGTCCATACCCGCGGCCAGGCAAGCCTCACGCGCTTCGCAGGATGCATCTGCGGTCAGCCCGATGACCGGCACATGGCACGAGTCTCCGGCGAGGCCACGGATCAGCCGCGTCGCTTCCAGCCCGTCCATGCTGGGCATCTGCGCATCCATCAGAACGGCATCGAAACTTTCCGTGGCGACCCGGTTCACGGCGCTGCGGCCATCGGCGACACAGGTCGCCTGGTACCCGAGCAAGCGCAGCATGTTCTCCGCGACCAGTTGATTGACGGGGTTGTCCTCGGCGACCAGCACGCGCCGGCTGGCGATCTGTGTCGCAGGGTGCGCAGGGACGACATGGGCTGGCGCGGAATTCGACTCAACCTCGCTGCCAATGACTTCGAGCATGGCCTGCCGCAAAGCCTTCCAGGACACCGGCTTGCCAAGGAACCTGTCGCGCCGCCGCGTGACCATCGTCGAGCCATCCAGCTGACGCGGCTGACGACTCAGGAGGATGCGCGCCACGCGCGGATCGGCCGGCACGGCCAGCGTCATGGAATTCGCATCGAGGCGGCTCAACCGGTCGGCGTCAATGAGCAGGACCTGGCAGTCCGCGCGGTGCTTCACGATGGACTCGAGTTCGACGCTGGAATCCGCCGTTACGACGTCTGCACCCTCTGCAGCGAGCCGGGCAGCGATAGCGCCCTGCAGAGATCGAATCGGAGTCGCGACTACCACACGCAGACCGCCCAACGCCACCGGGGGCAGGGCGCTGCCAGCCTGCGGCGCAACGTCGAAGGGGATCTCGCACCAGAACGTCGAACCCACGGCAGGCTGGCTGCCCGCGCCGATCTCGCCACCCATCTTCTCGACCAGGTTCTTGCAGATCGACAAGCCGAGCCCGGTGCCGCCGAATCGGCGCGTAGTGCTCTCATCGGCCTGCCGGAACGGCTCGAAGATCCGCCGAAGGGTCGATTCGTCCATGCCGACGCCGGTGTCGCTCACCTCCAGCCGTACGATCGCCTGCTCGCCGCTGCGCCGCTGGAGTTCCGCACGGACGACCACCTCGCCCTCCTGGGTGAACTTCAGCGCGTTGCCGAGCAGGTTCAACAGCACCTGGCGAACTCGCAACGCATCACCCACCAGTGCACACGGTATCTCTGGGGACACTGCCACCACCAGGTCGATGCCACTCTTGTTGGCCTGCGGTGCGAGCAGCCCGACGCAATCGTCGACCAGGTGCTCGAGATCAAAGACCTCGGACGTGAGTTTCAGGTGCCCGGCCTCGATCTTCGACAGGTCGAGAATGTCATTGATGATCTGCAGCAGCGCCTGTCCGGAACGCGCCACGGTCTGGGTGTAGTGACGCTGCTGCGAGCTGAGATCGGTGCCCAAGAGCAGTTCAGTCATGCCAATCACGCCGTTCATGGGCGTGCGGATCTCGTGACTCATGCGGGCAAGGAAGCTGCTCTTTGCGGCACTGGCCTCGGCGAGTTCGACATTGCGCCTGCTGAGTTCGGCGGTCCGCTCGGCTACTTCCGTGGCCAGCTGTTGTGCGTACCGCTGCTCCTGCCGCAGCCGCAGGGTCTGGCGTCGTTGGACTGCGGCCAGCAGCGTCAGCGCCACAGCGGCGTAGGCGAGATAAGCCCACCAAGTCTTCCAGGGAGCGGGGCGCACAGTGACGGGCAGAGCGAGGCCGTTCTCGTTCCACGCAGAGTCGGCCGAGGCCGCCTTCACCCGGAACACGTAATGACCCGGGTTCAGGTTGGTGTAGTCCACGCGCCGGCGATTGCCGAGCTTGATCCAGTTGGGGTCGAAGCCTTCGAGTCGGTAGGCGTACTGATTGTGCCGCGGATCCGTGTAATCCAACGCAGCAAACTCCAGCGTCAGCCCGTTCTGGTCATGTCCGAGTTCGAGCCTGTCCACGAGAGAGACACCCACACCGGTCAGGAGCGGCTGGTTCTGCACCGCGATGTTCGTCAGCACGACCGGGGGCGATTGATCGTTTTCCTGCAGCTGTCTCGGATCGAAATCGTTGTAGCCCTCGGTGCCGCCGAAGAGCAGCCGTCCGCCAGCCGTCCGATGGAAGGCGCCGGAGCTGAACTCCTCGCCCTGGGCGCCATGACTCGCATGAAACGTCCTGATGATCTGCGACCGGGGATCGAGCCGCATCAGGCCATTGTTGCTGGATAACCAGAGCATGCCGGCGCTGTCGCCCTCGATGCCGTAGATCACGTCGTTCGAGAGGCCGTCGGCCTGCGACAGGTTCTCGAAGCGCATCGACGCGGGATCGGCAGTCATGTCCCATACCCGATCAAGCCCGCCGCCCCCGGTGCCGATCCAGAGGGTTCCCTGGGCATCGACGTGCAATGAATAGACGGCATTCGACGCCAGACTGCCGCTCTGATTCGGGTCGTTGAGGAACTGCCGCAGCAGACCTCGATTCGGATCGAGCAGCAGCAGGCCATCCCCATCCGTGCCAACCCAGATGCGCCCACGCTGGTCCTCGCGGATTGCACTTGCCCGCACGCGGTCGAACCACGCGGCCTTGCCTGTGGCGTCCCGATATCGGCGTATGGCACCGGTCTCCGGGTCGTAGGCGCTCACGCCGCCCTCGAACGCGCCGATCCAGATGCGACCGGCCTGATCTTCGTACAGGCTCATGATGCCGTCGCTACCGATGCCGCTCTTCGCGTCGGCGCTCGCGCGGTAGGTCACGACGCGGCCGTCAGTGCCTAGACGCGACAGGCCTCCGCTCATCGTGCCGATCCAGAGCTGCCCATAGCGATCGTTCAACAGACACATCACGCGCGGATCTGCGAACGGCCGCTGGCCGCCGCGGATGAACTTCTCAACGGGGCTGGGCCGGCCGGTAGCAGCGTCCAGATGCACCAGACCCGCACCCATGGTGCCGACCCACAGTCCGCCATCCGCAGCATCAGCGAACGCGGCGACGATGGCTCCACCCGTGAGCCAGGTGGGAACCTGGTGCCCCAGGGACCAGCTGCGCGGATTCCAGCGACTGGCACCGGCGCTCTTCGTGCCGACCCACAGGAGTCCGCTGCGGTCCTCGCTGATCGAGGTGACGAAATCATCCGCCAGACTGCGCGGGTTGGCGCGATCGTGGTGGAAGCTCTGAAAGCCGCCGGTGCGCCGATCAAACAGGTTCAGACCCGCTGCCGTGCCGATCCAGAGACGGTTGGATGAATCCTCGAAGATGGCGCGGACGTCATTGGCGCCCAGCGACGCCGGGTCATTCCCGGCGTGCCGGTAACTCGTGAATCGTCCGGTGGCGGGATCCAGTCGCTGCAGACCCGCATCGAAGCTGCCGAGCCAGATGTCGCCCCGGCTGTCCTGCACCAGACTGAGAATCTTGTGATTCGCGTCGACCGCCATCGGCGGTCGGTAATGATCGAACCGGTCAAGTTCGCTGACGTAGCGGTCCAGCCCGGCACTGGTGCCGACCCAGATCGCGCCATCGCGATCTTCCAGGAGTGCGTAGAGGTTCTGGTTGCTGCCAAGGGACTCGGTCCGGGCTGGGTCGTGGGTGAAGCGCGTGACTTTGCCGGTTGCAGGATCCAGGCGATTGAGTCCCTCGTCGCGGGTTGCGATCCAGACCTGGCCGTTGCGATCGATCAGCAGGTTGCGGACCGTATCACTCGACAGCGACTGCGCGTCGCCGCTCACATGGCGATAGCTCCGGAACGTATCGGTGCGGCGGTTCCAAACGGCAACACCGCCGCCCTCGGTGGCCAGCCACAAGTTGCCTGCCCGATCCTCGTCAAGGGCCCAGATGAAGTCGCTGGCGAGACCGTCGACCTTGTTTCGCTCGCGGTAGTAGCGGCGCACCTCGCCGCCGTCGTATCGATTGAGCCCGTTCTCGGTCGCGAGCCACATGAAGCCCTGGGAGTCCTGCAGCACGTCGTTCACGGTCGCCTGCGACAGTCCGTCCTCCATCGTCAGGTGACTGAACACCATCGGCGGCTGATCAGCCCGACTGCCCGCGGTCGCCAGCATCACAGCGGCGGCGAGGCCGGCAAGAATCGTGGCGCGTGCGCGCGTCATGAGGGTGGCCTTGGCAGGTCGCCGAGCAATTGCGTTACTCGTGCTCGACCCAGTGAGCAATCGAGCGGATCTCGGTCTGGCCGTTGCTGTAGGCCTGGCCTTCGATCCAGTTCACCGAGCGGCTCCACAACTTGCCGCGGCTCCACAGTTTGGCGCTGCTCCACAGGTCGGAGCGGCTCCACAGCTTGGCGTCGCTCCAGACGTAGGCGCCGTCCCAGGCGAAGCCGCCGTCCCACAACAGGCCCTCGCCGGAGAGCACGGTGCCGTCGGCGCCGAGCACGTAGTAATTGCCGTCAGTGTCGGCATTGGCCGGGCCGCCGAAGTGCTGCCGGCCGGCAAGATCGGCGGCGATGTCGAGACCCTGGTTGGCGCACTTCGTCGCGGTGCTGTTGGCGGCGGCCGGGGCGTTCACGAGCCCCGCGCCCTGTTGGAACACGCTGTAGGCAACCTGGCCGGCGCCATTCACGGCCGGGCGCGCCGAGGCCATCAACTTGCACTTGACCTCATCGGGCGTGAGCAATGGGTTCTTCTGCAGCATCAGGGCGACGATACCGCTGACGATCGCCGTTGCCTGCGACGTGCCCGACATTTTGAACTGCCGCTGGGAGTCGAGCATGGAATCCGGATGCAGCGTGGCGATCCAGCCGTCGAAAGGCATCGAGCCGGTAATGTGACCACCAGGCGCGACCACTTCGGGCTTGACGAAACCCTCGAAGGTCGGCCCGGTCGACGAGAACGATGCCAGTCGGTCGTCGGCGCCATAGGCCGGCGTGTTGCTGTCGGTCATCGCGCCTACGGTGATGATGTACGGCACGTTGCCTGGCACGCCGATCGTCATCGGATTAGGGCCGTCATTGCCGGCGGCAGCCACCACCACGATGCCCGCCTGCCAGGCCTTCATCACTGCCTGGTTCAGCGGGTCGTCCCAGTAGTAGGACTGCGGCGGTGCGCTGAACGACAAGTTCAGCACGCGGATGTTCTGCGACTTGCGGTTCTTCACGACGTAGTCGATCGCCTCGATGGCGTCGATGTAGGCGCTGCTGCCGTCGTAGTGAAACGCGCGCACGGCGCCGATGTCGGCGGCGGGTGCGATGCCCTCGAAGATCATGTTGGATGCCAGGCGATTGCTGGCGATGATGCTCGAGACGTGAGTCCCGTGGCCGTTGGGGTCGTCATTCTGGGGCGCGTTGGTGCTGTCGAAGCGGAACCTGGGCGCCTTGCTCAACAGCGTACTGGATTCCCACCAGAGCCCGGTGTCCACCACCGCCACGGTGACGCCCTTGCCCGTGATGCCCTGCTTGTGCAGATCCGGAGCGCCGACCAGCAACGAGTGCGAGTAGTCCCCGAAGTCCGTGAAGGCCCGCTGCAACTCGCTCAGCTGCAGCGTGCCGTCCGCCGAGGTCGTGCGCAAATAGTCAGTCGTCGTCGTAGTGGTCGTAGTCGTCGAAGCGGCCGTCTTGGCCTTCGCGGCACTCACCTGCAGGGCGACGTTCGCGTAGAGGCGCAAGCCGTCATTGCCGCGCAGGGCCGCTGCCTGGTCCGCGGACAATTCCGCTCCCACCGCGTCGATCACCGACAGCGGGCTCAACACATGCCCGCCGGCCAGACGCACCGCGCGCGCCGCGGCGTCCGCGCTCGTGCTC
>JBAVIQ010000142.1:0-2669 GCA_049687035.1 Steroidobacteraceae bacterium | reverse complement strand
GAACTGCAGCGTGCGGGACAGCGGAAAATTCACGTCGTCCACGGTCGCGACGTAGGTCGCGAGCGACCGCAACCGCGAATCGCCCCCGAGGCCGACGACCGTCACCGGTTCGCCCGACTCGAGTTCGCGCGTATCGAATTTCACGGCCCGAATGGGCGTGCCGTCGAGCGCCTTCGGGTCGAACGAAACGACCGACAGGTTGTGCAGCGGGTGAACGTACTCGACCTTGCCGGGGACCTCGATCGAGCCGCCGATCGTGATGCGCACATCCCCTGCCGCCACGGGCACCGTGTTGCGGTCGACCACCACCAGGCCGCGCTCGGCGTCGACGATGACGCCGGTGCCGTGGTAGTTGCGCTCCGTGATACCCGCAACGGAAAACGGCATGTCGAACGTGACGAGTACCAGCGAAGCTGCGAGTTCATTCGAGCGCTTGTCGCTGCCCCCTGCGAAACTCGTGCGGGCGGGTTGGACCGCCGCCGCAGCGGGAGGCGCCGCCAGCTCTGCGCACGGCCAGAGACCCGTCTTGTCGTCGCGACGGCAGACCTTCGCCGGGAACCATGCGCGGTCCATCCGCATCACGCGAGTCTCCGAGCCCTTCGGGTCGTCGAGCGTGGAATAACGCAGAGCGGCGCGCGCGCCCTGCGGCAGCGTGGCGATGATGTCGCGGAAGTCGGTCATCGTGGCGACCGGCTTGCCGTTCACGCTGGTAATCACGGCGCCGCGCGGCACGCCCGCGGCGTTCAGCACGTAGCCGGGATTTGCGACGAACACGCCGCGCACCGGCGCATTGAAGTGTCGCGCCATCTGGTACGAGAGCGTGTGCACGACGGAATCACCGAATTCGAAGAACTCCGAAGGCGTGATCGCGTGCAGGTTGCCCACGGGCAGCGTCTGCTGCACCCTTTCGCCGCCGCGCTCGACGACGATGTCGACCTTGCCGCCCACTGAACCGTCGAGGACTTCCTCGAGCGGCTGGAAAGTGGTTACGAGCTGGCCGTTCACGTGCGTGAGGATGTCGCCCGGCTGCAGCTTGCCTTCGGTCGGCGAGCCCGGCAGCACTTCGTCCACCACCAGCATGCAGGTGAGGTCGGGGCGCGCCTTGCGCGCAGCCTCCTGCGTGACTGCCTGCAACCCGAGCCGGCCGAGTTCGTCGTACGGCGTGTAGTTGAATACGGTCTGGAGGGTGCCGCGCGCAACGGGTTCGCCGCGCTGGATCAGTTGCAGCGCACGCTGCACGCGGTCGAGCGGCAGGTAGAAACTCGATTGCGCCCCGCTGCTGCCGCCGGCGTTCAGCGCGACGACGCGACCCTGGATATCGATAACGGGCGAACCCGAGGAGCCGCCCGACGTGCCGGAAGCTGCCTGCAGGTAGAACGTATTGAAATCGTTGTACTTGCCGACGCCGTATTCGGGCGCTTCGCGGTCGAGCCGCGCGAGCGTTCCCGCAAGAATGGACAGCTGCTCGCCGGCGTCATTGCCGACGACCCGGATCTCGGTGCCGACGCGCGCACCTTCCGGATACAAAGGCAGTGCCACGGGCTGGACGTACCGGAGCTTGGCCGGATCGTAGTGATAGATGCCGAAGTCGTGCACCGGGTCGCGATAGACGGCGTGCAGTTCGACTTCCTCGCGGTTCTGGAACACCGCGGTCGCTACCACCGGTCCTGGTGTAACGACGTGCCGGTTGGTCAGGATGAGGCCGCGCGCGGCATCGACCACGAAACCCGTCGCCTGGCTCGACTGGTTCCACTCCGTGTCGAAAGCGCGGGTCTGGTCGATCTCGATGGTGACGACCGACGGCGCAATGCGCTCGAGCGTGCGATCCCAGGCGGGGCTTTCGGCGGCAGATGCGCCGCCGGCGAGTCCGACGGCCAGCCACGGCAACAGCAGCAACCGGACGAGCCGCCGGCCCGCGCCGGCGCGGGCGTCCGCCAGCCAGGGGATCACAGTTCGCGGCCGTACGCCGCGCTGAAGCGCTGCTTGAATTCATTCATGTCGAAGCGATGGTTCTGCGTGCCGGAGTGCGAGATCTTGATGGCGCCCATCAGCGAAGCGATTCGACCCGTGGTGTCCCAGTCGAGTTCATTCATGATGCCAAAGATAAGCCCGGCGCGGTAAGCATCGCCGCACCCGGTCGGATCCTTGACCGCCTCCGGCTTGACCGTCGGGATCGCGTACTGCTTGCCGTCGGCGTGGATGACGCTGCCTGCCGCACCCTTGGTGACGACGTAGGCACGCACCTTGTTCGCGATCTCTTCCGGCGCCCAGCCCGTCCGCTCCTGCAGCATCTGCCCCTCGTAGTCGTTGACAGCGACCCAGGTGGCCTTGCCGATCAGGTCGCGCAGCGCCGCGCCGTCGAACATCGGCAAGCCCTGGCCGGGGTCGAACAGCCACGGGATGCCCGCGGCCGCGAACTGCGCCGCGTGCGCGACCATGCCGTCGCGGCCGTCCGGCGCCACGACACCGAGGGTGATGCCCGCGGAGGTCGGCACGGCGTTGAGGTGCGACTGCGCCATCGCACCCGGGTGGAACGCAGTGATCTGGTTGTCGTCGATATCAGTCGTGATGAACGCCTGCGCGGTGAACGCGTCGTCGAGTTCCCGCACATAGTCGAGGCTGACGTTGCAGGCTTTCAGCCAGCGCCGGTACGGCTCGAAGTCGTGACC
>JBAVIQ010000141.1:0-3962 GCA_049687035.1 Steroidobacteraceae bacterium | reverse complement strand
CTCACGCCCTGCGTCGCGACCCAGCCCGGATGCATGGTGTACGACACGAGCCTGCGATCGGACTGCGTCCAGCGGTCGGCCAGGGCAAGCTGCGCGCGCTTGTGCGCGGCATACGCCATCACGCCGCTGTAACGCTCCGGCTTCTGCTCCAGTCGCCGCAGGCTCAGCGCGGTGTTGTAGAGACCACCGGAGGCCATGTTGATGACGACGCCGCCGTCGAGCACCCCCGCATCGATGAGCCTTTCGGCCAACGCGAAGTGACCCAGCAGGTTCAGCGCGTAGGTGCCTTCGAATCCCTCGGGATTGAGCCGGTGCGCATGATCGAGCATGCCTATGTTGTTGACCAGGACGTCGAGCTTGCGTCCGCGGCGGATCACCTCGTCCGCGAGTGCGAGGTTCGCTGCGACCAGCCCGAGATCGAACTGCAGCGGCACGACGCCGACGCCGCCTTCGTTCCTGAGCGCCGCAAGCGCCGAGTCGTTCCGGCCGACCGCCAGGACCGTCGCACCGCGCTGCGCGGCACCGAGTGCTATGCCCTTGCCGATGCCGCCTGTGGCGCCGGTAACCAGCCATGTCTGGCCCTTGAACGACGCATTCAACGGCCGCAATGGCAGGCCTCGCGCCACGTAACCCACGGCGGTGAACGACGGGGCGAAGCGACCGTAAAACACCAGCAGCTTCATCCACATCGGCATCTCGGCAGGCCTGGTCATGGCGTAGCTCCGTTGCCACGGCTGAAGATCTCGAACAGGCCGGCGGCACCCATGCCGCCACCGATGCACATCGTCACCACGCCGTACTTCGCACCGCGACGGCGCCCTTCGTGCAGCAGGTGCCCGACACAACGCGCGCCGGTCATGCCGAACGGATGGCCGATCGAGATCGATCCGCCCGACACGTTGAGTCGATCATCCGGGATACCGAGCTTGTCGCGGCAATACAGCAACTGGCTGGCGAAGGCTTCGTTCAATTCCCACAGGTCGATGTCGCTGATCGTGAGCCCGTGGCGTTCGAGCAGCCTGGGGACCGCGAACACGGGACCGATCCCCATCTCTTCGGGCCGACAGCCAGCAACAGCCAGTCCGCGGTAGGCGCCCAGCGGCTCGAGTCCGCGCCGCTCCGCCAGCTTCGAATCCATCAGCACGAGCGCCGCGGCGCCATCCGACAGCTGCGATGCGTTGCCCGCCGTGATGAAGCGCCCCGCGGCGACGTAGCGGCCACCCTTGAACACGGGTTTCAGCTTCTGCAGGTCCTCGAGCGTGGTCTGCGGACGGTTGCCCTCGTCGAGACGAAGCGTGACCTCCTGTTCGGTGACAGCGCCCGTCGCCTTGTCCTGCAGGCGCATCCGTGTCGTGAGCGGCGCCATCTCCGCCTCGTATCGCCCCTCGGCCTGCGCCTGCGCCGTGCGTTGCTGCGACTGCAGGGCGTACACGTCCTGCGCTTCACGACTCACGCCATAGCGCTCCGCGACGATCTCCGCCGTTTCGATCATCGACGTGGCCAACGCCGGGTAATGCTCGCGCTGCCACGGGTCGCCGATACGGTCGTAATTGATGCGCTCGTTCATGACCAGCGACACGGACTCGATGCCGCCCCCGATCGTGATTGGCGCGCCGTCGACGATGATGTGCCGCGCGGCCGCCGCGACCGCCATCAAGCCCGACGAACAGGCGCGATCGATGGTCATCCCAGGCACCGTATCCGGCAGGCCCGCTCGCAAAGCAGCAAAACGCGCGATGTTCTGGCCCGTCGTGCCCTGCTGCACGGCGCAGCCGAAGACGACATCCTCGACTTCGGCTGGATCCACGCCGGCGCGGCGCACGGCTTCGGCGACGACGTGCCCGCCCAGGGTCGTGGCATCGGTGTCGTTGTAGGCACCGCGGTAGGCCCGGCCGATCGGCGTGCGCGCGGTGGCGACGATGACTGCTTCCCTGGACATGCGCACCCTCGGTCTTATATTGAAAGTCGCAATTGACCCTGCCGGCGGCGTAATGTCAACGCCGGTGGCATGGCCCGGGGCAGGCGACTTCTCCACTCCCGACTGACGCCGGGGCCACGCGCCGGCCGACGCTGGCGACTTGCCGCGGAGTACCCCGTGTGCAAGCATCGCTTTCACTATCGAACTGATGCCGAGACCCGGGGGGACCGCACGTGGACACGAGCAGCCAGCAGCAGGTTTTCGAATTCTCCGATCGCTTCACTGCCGCGCTCAACCGGGGCGACCCGGTCGAGGTGCGCCAGTTCTACCAGCCGGACGCGACGTTCTGGCACAACTACGACGACGTCCACCAGACCGTGGCTGACAACATGAAGGTCCTGGAGTGGATGGTGCGCAAGGCACCGCGCCGCAATTACCGCATCGTCCGCCGCGAGCTGATTCCCGGCGGCTGGATGCAGCAGCACGTCGTCGAGGCCACGCTCGCGAACGGCAGGGAAATGAAGCTGTTCGCGTGCTGCGTCATCACGCTGAAGGATGGACTCATCCATCGCATCGAGGAATACCTCGATCCCGCCCAGGCGGCCGTGCTGCGGGCAGTGAAGACAGCCTGAGCTGCCGTCTCAGCCGAGGCGCTCGACCACCATCGCGGCGCCTACGCCGGCGGCACCCGAACAGACCACTAGCCCGAGACGCCCGTTCGACGAGTCCAGCACGTCGAGCAAGGTCGAGACCAGGATGGCCCCGGACGCACCCATCGGATGGCCGCGCGCGATGTGACCACCGGCGACGTTCACCTTGCCGGGGTCCACCGGATAGTCGCGAAGGAACTTGGCGATCGTCACCGCGAAGGCTTCCATGAACTCGATGCGGTCCATGTCGGCCAGCGTCAGCCCGGTGCGCTCGAGCACCCTGGCCATGGCAGTGAAACCGGCCAGCAGCGAAGCGTGCGGATCGCCGCCCGATTCGGCGTAACCCAGGATCCGCGCGCGCGGCCTGTCCCCTGGCGTCGGCACGCCGCCGATCAGCGCGAGCCCCGCCCCGTCGCAGATCGGCGGCGCGTGGCCGATCGTGTGGCGATGATCGATCGGCCCTTCCAGCGCATCCGCGTATTGAGCGGCCAATGCCGCAAAGCTCGGCGGCATGGTGGCCAGAGACGCCGCGGTAGTCTGCGGCCGGGCGCATTCGTCCAGACTTAAGCCACCGAGCGGGATGCGCGAAGCCGTCACCGCCGGGTTCGCTTCCGCCGCGTCCGCTCGCTGTTGCGACACGAGCGCGACTGCGTCGAGCTGGTCCCGGGAGATTCCCTCGGCTTCAGCGAGCCGGTCGGCCGCGAGCACGACGGGAATGAAGCGCGTGCGCTTCGGCAAGCTCGCGTCGGTGTAGTAGCTCGCGTTGTCGCCGAGGAACGGCACACGCGACATCATCTCGACGCCGCCCGCGAGCGCCCGCTCGAGATTCCCGGCAGCCACTTGCGTAGCCGCGTGGCCGATGGCCGTGAGACCCGACACGCAATAGTTGTTCAGCGTAAACGCGTAGGCCTCGTCGGCCACGCCGGCATGCAGCTTCGACACCAGTGCGATGTTGGCACCCTGGTCGCCCACCTGGTCGACACAGCCAAGGACCAGCGCCTGGACGTTACGGGCGTCCCGACCGCGTGCCTGCAGGCCGTCGACCAAACCGGCCACGAGTTCCTGTGGCTTCAGCTTTGCCAGGCCGCCTTCGGCCCGCGCCTTGCCGCGCGGCGTGCGCACGGCGTCGTAAATATATGCGTGTGTCATCGGTGCTGCCTCAGTCGCGCAAGCCGACGACGAAACTCACTACCGTGCCGAGCGAGCCGCCGATGTTGAGCGTGCCGTACGTGCGCGCGCCTGCAACCTGGTAATCGCCGGCCGTGCCTGTGACCTGCCGGCCCGCGTCGAGCAACAACCGGGCGCCCGTTGCGCCCACGGGGTGACCGATCCCGATCAGTCCGCCCGATGCGTTCACCGGGCACTTGCCGTCGATCTCGACCAGGCCGCTGTCG
>JBAVIQ010000140.1:0-2836 GCA_049687035.1 Steroidobacteraceae bacterium | reverse complement strand
ATCGTGCTGCAGGCGGGCGAACAGACGTTGAATTACCACGCGATGTCGCGCGGCAAGCCGGTGTTCTGTCCGGCGAGCCGCGTCGCGCCGGCGGTGCCGGCAGCACACGAGTCGGCGGTCTGACGCTGACGCTCTATTGCCCTGCATCTCGTTGTCGAGCCCAGGGTTCCGATAAAGAAAAGGCCCCGACCTTGCGGACGGGGCCCTGAATTCGCGACTGACTTCAGCCGCGGAAGCTCAAGTGCTGATGGCTATTTTCCGCTGGCCGTGCAGCTCGAGAACTTGCCCTTGGTGGCACCGTCAATCACGCCAACTTTCTTCAGCGAGTTGAGGTACTGCGTAGAACAGCTCTGGAACTGACCCTTGTTCTTGGCGTTGTTCGCGCAAATGAACACTGGAGCAGCCAGGCTCTGGCCATTGAGGAGTGTCGCCGGTGTGCCTGATCCCTTGCCGCAATCGGCAATGCTCATCTCCGTCTTCCAGCCGATGTCCTCGAACAGCGCCGCCGTCAGGTCGACGTTCGTGGCGGAAGCCAATGTCGGCGAGATAAACGGTTCCATCAGGAGGTCCGGCGTGGCGGCCGTGTCGTAGTGCGAGATTGAAGAACCCGGAGCAAACGTCGTCGGAGCGTACAAACGGACTCGGCCTGCGATGTCAGTACCCGCGAGGCGACCCGGCGTGGCTCCTAGCCCACCCGTGGCCACTGTGTTGGCGGCAATGAAGGCGTTACCCACGTTCGTTGCCACGCTGATGGCGGGAATGGTCACCGTCGGGTCCACGCCACCCAAGCCGAGCGCGTTGCCACCAATTGCGTTGTTGGCGATGATGACGCCCGTCGCCCCCGCGTTCTGCGCGTTCTTGGCCTTCGCAGCAAAACCACAGACGCCGCGACGAACGAAGGCGATGTTTCCATTCACGGCCGCCGCATTTGTGAATGCCGAGCAACCGTCATTGACGGAGCCCGACAAATTGTCATCAAGACCGAGCACGATGCTTCCCGAGAAATTCGCTGGAGTCGCGACGGCGCCAAATGACGCCGTCCCGTACTCGTACGAGCCAGCCAGGCCGGCCGGCGCCGTTACTTGCAGCTGGATCAGCGGGCCGAGCACGCTCGGTGCGCTCGCTGTGACGCGCGCCCCGTTCCAGACTTCCTGGCCGCTGCTGACGGCAGCCGTGATGATCTGGCCCGGCGTCATCACGTTCCAGATCTTGCCGGTCACGTTGTCGCGCGTATTCGCCATGTAGACGTCCGGCAGGCCGAAGAATCCCAGGCCGACCGATTCGTCGGCGAAGTTCGAGAATCCGAGACCGTGGGACAGCTCGTGCATGAACGTGTCGAGGAAGTCGATCTGGCCGGCCGCGGTATTGGCGTTGTTGTCGAGACCGTAATACCAAGAGGAGGTCGTGAGGCAAGCGGGCGTGCCGAGCTCACTGTTGAAGAACGCGATGATGTCGGCACCATCGATTACGGCGCCGTCGGGGTAAGAGTCATCGCCGGGGTAAAGGTCGACGCCCGCAATCGAGTTGGCGAGTGCGCTGTGGTACCAGTGTCCCGCAAGCGGTGCGTTCGGGAAGTCTAACTCGATGTTCCACGCGCCAGCCGAGGCCAGCACGCCGCCTGTCGGCTCGCAGGGACGCGGCTGGAATGAGCCCAGCACGACAACCGGCACATCGCTCTTGAGGATGCTGCCCCAGAGCTGGAGCGCGCGTCCGTATGCGATGAGGCGTTGTTCACCAACCGTGGTACCGGCATTGCCACCGACGGGAGTAGCGGGCGTCGGGTCATTGAAGCCGAAGCCGGACGGATCGGTGTTGACGAGGACCATTTCCGCGGCCCACGCGGTCGTCGCGCCGGCAAGCAACGCGGTGGCCGTGATCGCCTTCAGGATGTTCTTGTTCATGTCGTTCACTCCGTCGGCAACGCGGTCGTGGCGACCGGTGTCTTGGCAGCGCCGTCACGGGAGTGGCGCACGAGTTTCGTGCCGTCCACCGAGGTCTCCAGCACGAGGTTGTCCATGTCGGCCAGTGAGCGCTTGCCCACCATGCTGCCGTCCGCCCGTCGTTCAACCGTCGACACCGGGCGCTGGATCTCAACTACCGACGGCGCTAACTTCTTGGCCTTGGCGTCGAGAGCGGCAGATTCCTCCGCCGTCGGCGCGCGCAGCTGCTTGGTGTTTTCGTCGCGCACGACCTTGACATCGCTCAACGCCGAAGAGGACGCGACCGGCTGTGCAGCCGGCGTCTCGTTAGCCAGGCACGGCGTGCCGGCCGCAGCAAGCGCCACGAAGGCGCTCAATGCGAGTTGCGTAGTGAATCGTTGCATGGATTTCCCTCCCGAGGGATTCGTTGTCATTAGCTCTGAACTGAGCATGCGACCGTGAATGACCAAAGGCGAACGCCGCCATGCGACGCACACGCAATGGACTCCCTGCAGTCCGGCCCTCTTGTTACTTTAAATTGACCAAGAGCCGTGACTTTGCGGCCCCGCCTCACGACGGGTGTGCCCTTCGACCGATGCCGTGGACCGACGCTAACGGCTTTCGGTAACTGATTCAAGTTGAATAGAAGCCGCGAAGGTTTTAGCGCGGCAGCGGGTTCAATGGATGCAGGCCAGCCGCGTTGAGCTGGCTAAGTTCACGGCGCGGTTGGGGCACGTTCCGCCAGCCAGTCCCTAGGCCGCAGAAAGTCCTTGTACAGCCGCTCTTCCGGCGTGCCCGGCGCAGGCTTGTAGTCGTACTCCCAGCGCACCAGCGGCGGCAGCGACATCAATATCGATTCGGTTCGTCCGCCGGTCTGCAATCCGAAGAGCGTACCCCGGTCGTAGACCAGGTTGAAT
>JBAVIQ010000139.1:0-5347 GCA_049687035.1 Steroidobacteraceae bacterium | reverse complement strand
CGCAAGGATCAGGTGGATACCCGAAGCGCGCGCCTTCTGCGCGAGACGCGCGATCAGCTCTTCGACCTTCTTGCCGACGATCATCATCATGTCGGCGAGCTCGTCGACGACGACGACGATGAACGGCAGCGGTTCGCAGAACGGCACGGTCGCCGGGTCGCCACCCGGCGGCAGCCGCCTCATCTCGATCGGATCCCTGATCGGCGTGCCCGCATCGGCCGCTTCCTTGACCTTGCGGTTGTAGCCCGCGAGGTTGCGCACGCCTGCGGCCGCCATCAACTGGTAACGCCGCTCCATTTCCGCGACGCACCAGCGCAGCGCGTTCGCCGCCTGCTTCATGTCGGTGACGACCGGCGCCAGCAGGTGCGGGATGCCCTCGTACACCGAGAGTTCGAGCATCTTCGGGTCGATCATGATCAGCCGCACGTGCTCGGGCGTCGACTTGTAGAGCAGCGACAGCACCATCGCGTTGACAGCGGTGGACTTGCCCGAACCGGTGGTGCCGCCGACCAGCAGGTGCGGCATGCGGCCGAGGTCGGCCACGACCGGGCTGCCGCCGATGTCCTTGCCGAGCACGAGCGCAATTGGCGAGGTCATTTCATCGTAGGCCCGCGACTTGATGATCTCGCCGAGCGTGACCATCTCGCGCGTCTCGTTCGGGATCTCGAGACCCATGGTCGACTTGCCCGGGATGATCTCGACGACACGCACGCTGATTGCAGAGAGCGAGCGCGCGAGGTCCTTCGCGAGGTTGGAAATCTGCGCCACTTTCACACCCGGCGCCGGACGCAGTTCGAAACGCGTGATGACCGGGCCCGGATGCACTTCGACGACTTCCGCCTCGACGCCGAAATCGCGCAGCTTCAATTCGACCAGGCGCGACATGGCTTCGAGCGCTTCGGCGGAATAGCCGCCGACTCGCGCGGGCGGATCGTCGAGCAGTGACAGCGCGGGCAATGCCGCAGCGCCCGGCCGCTCGAACAGCGCCACCTGCTTTTCCTTCTCGACGCGCTCGCTCTTCTCGACCTTCGGCGCGGGCGCCTCGATCTTCGGCGGCTTGCGCTCGGCAACTTTCTTCTGCTCTTCGCGCACGACGACTTCGCGCGCCTGCCGCACTTCCTTGCCGATGCTCTGGTCGCGACGCTCGGACAGGCGCTCGCGCACGAACGAGAAACCGCGCAGCACCCAGGTGCCGACCACGTCCATGACGTTGAACCACGACACGCCCGTGGCCAGCGACACGGAACCGAGCCAGACGGCCAACAACAGCAGCGTCGCGCCGAGGAAGCTCATCGAGCTGGCGAGCCCTTCACCCAGCAGCGTGCCGACGACGCCGCCCGCCGTGTTGGGGAAGCCGTCGCCGGAGAAATGAAGCGTGGCGAGGCCGCAGCTGCTGGCGAGCGCGAGGAAGAATCCGAGGCCGCGGAACGAGGCCGAGCGGCGGTCGACCGGTTCGCGGCTGCCGCGCTCCTGGAACAGGTGGTACCCCGCGATGCCCAGCATGATCGGGAACAGGTAGGCCGGCAGGCCGAACAGCACGAAGAACAGGTCGGACAGCCAGGCGCCGAACGGGCCGATCAGGTTGGTGACCGGGCCGGGCTGACCGGTCGAGGAAAAGGCGGGATCCGCCCTGTCGTAACTGACGAGTGCGGCAAACAGGATCAGTGCCAGTGCACCGAAGATCCAGAGTGCGCTTTCGCGCAGTCCCCGGGCCACGTGGGCCGCCTGGTCGCCGCCGTCGGCGCGCTTCGCTTCCGCCTTAGCCAAATCTCATCACCTGATAGTTCAAGAGTCGTCCGTAACCCGTTGGTTTACATAAGGCTACCGCCAACGGAGGCAGGCCGCCACCCCGAAAGCAGGGGACGCTCACCGATTTCCGGAAATTGGGGGCGCTCACCTGCTTCGGCTTGGCAACAGGTGAGCGTCCCCAATTTTCGGAATGCGCATGAGGGCAGCACCCGCGGTGCTTTCCGTCAGTCGGTGAGAGGCTTACCATGCCGCGCCTTCCACGGCGCAATGCGCGATTTTCGAGCAAGGAATTATACATGACCGACCCCCGCCACTCGCGGCTGATCATCCTGGGATCCGGTCCCGCCGGCTACTCAGCGGCCGTCTATGCAGCGCGGGCCAATCGCAAGCCGCTGCTGATCACGGGCATGGAGCAAGGCGGCCAGCTCATGACGACGACCGAGGTCGACAACTGGCCCGGCGACCCGCACGGCCTCACCGGCCCGGGCCTGATGGAACGCATGCGCGAACACGCTGAGCGCTTCCACACCGAGATCCTGATGGACCACATCAACGAGGTGGACTTCAGCAAGCGCCCGCTGCTGCTGAAGGGTGATCGCGGCGACTACACCTGCGACGCGCTGATCATCGCGACCGGCGCGAGTGCGCAGTACCTGGGCCTCGAGTCAGAAGAGAAGTTCAAGGGCCGCGGCGTCTCCGCCTGCGCCACATGCGACGGTTTCTTCTTCCGTGGCCAGCACGTCGCGGTGGTCGGCGGCGGCAACACGGCTGTCGAAGAGGCACTGTACCTGTCCAACATCGCTGCGCACGTCACGCTGATCCACCGCCGCGACAAGCTGCGCTCGGAAAAGATCCTGCAGGACCACTTGTTCGAGCGGCAACGCGCGGGCGCGGTCGACATCCTATGGAATCACGCAGTCGACGAAGTGCTGGGCGACGAGACGGGCGTCACGGGCGTGCGCGTCGCAGCCACCGACGGTTCGGGCACGAGGGACATCGCAGTCGCCGGGCTGTTCATCGCCGTCGGCCACGTGCCAAACACGCAGATCTTCGCGGGGCAGCTCGACATGAACGGCGGTTACATCGCCGTGAAGTCGGGCACGTCCGGCGGCGCGACGGCGACGAGCGTGCCCGGTGTCTTCGCCGCGGGCGACGTGGCCGATCACGTCTATCGCCAGGCGGTCACCTCCGCCGGCACGGGCTGCATGGCGGCGCTCGACGCGGACAAGTACCTGGACGCCGTGGATGCCGCTGCCGCCCACTGACGCGCCGTGCCGCTGAAGGCCGCAGTCATTGGCCGCATCGCCGAGGTCGACGCTCACGACTGGGACGCGCTCGACCGCTCCGGCCACCCGTTCCTGAAACATGCGTTCCTGGACGCGCTCGAAGCCACCGGCTGCGTCGGCGTCGATTCGGGCTGGATTCCGGCTCACCTCGTGGTGCGCGACTCGCGCAGCGGCCAGCTCGTCGCCGCCGTGCCGCAGTACCTGAAGACCCACTCGTGGGGCGAGTTCGTCTTCGACTGGAGCTGGGCACAGTCGTACCAGCGCTCGGGGCTCGAGTACTACCCGAAGCAACTGTCGGCGATCCCGTTCACGCCGGTGACGGGGCCGCGATTCCTGCTGGCGCACGCTGGCGACGCGCAGGCCGAAGTGCGCGATCAACTGGCGAGCTTGCTGCTGGAGTCCGCGCGGCACGCAAACGCGTCGGGAGCGCACGTCAATTTCACGCTCGACGAGGACCAGGCTGCGCTGGAGCGCGCGGGTTTCATGCGGCGGCACGATTGCCGCTTCCTCTGGCACAACCGCGGCTACCGCACTTTCGATGATTTCCTCGCGACGTTCCGTGCCGACAAGCGCAAGAAAGCGAAACGCGAACGGCGCAAGGTCGAGGAATCGGGCATCGCTTTCCGTTCGCTCGCTGGCGAGGACATCGACGCCAACCTGTGGCACACGATATTCAGCTTCTCCGAGCGCACGTTCCTGCGCCACGGCAACGGGCACTACCTCAACGTCGAGTTCCTGCTGCGGGTCTCCGTCGCGCTGCCAGGCACGGTCGTCGTGAAGGTCGCGGAACGTGCGGGTACGCCGGTTGCGGCCGCCATCTTTTTCGCGGGCGGCGGCTGGCTCTACGGCCGCTACTGGGGTTCGGTGGGGCAGGAAGATTCGCTGCATTTCGAAGCCTGCTACTACCAGGGCATCGAGCACTGCATCGCGCACGGCCTGCAGTTCTTCGACCCGGGCACACAGGGCGAACACAAGCTCGCGCGCGGCTTCGAGCCGACGCGCACGACGTCGGCGCACTGGCTCGAGCACGCCGGCTTCCGCAATGCCGTCGCACGCTATCTCGAGCGCGAGCGCGAAGCTGTCGACGATTACATCGCAGCTGCGCGCCAGCACCTGCCCTTCCAGCGCGCAGCGACCCCGACGGCGGACAAGACGACGAACGGCGACGACCCCGCAGCACCATGATTCCCTGGCTCAAACCCACGGATCCGCCCGATGCTTTTCCGCCGGTGACAAGCGCACTGACCGATCCCGACGGCCTGCTCTGCGTGGGTGGCGACTTACGCCCGGAACGCCTGCTGGCGGCCTATCGTCGCGGCATCTTTCCCTGGTACTCGGAGGGTCAGCCCGTCCTGTGGTGGTCACCCGATCCGCGCATGGTGCTGGTCCCCGACGAGTTCAGGGTTTCACGGAGCCTGGGCAAGACGCTGCGCAACCGCGGATTCCGCGTGACGTTCGACACGTGCTTCGACACGGTGATCACGCAGTGCGCCGACAGCGGCACACGCTCGCTCGCGGGCACGTGGATCTCGCCCGCAATGCGGGCCGCGTACGGCGAACTGCACCGACTCGGCCACGCACACTCGGTCGAGGTCTGGCTCGACGACCGTCTCGTCGGCGGCCTGTACGGACTGCTGCTCGGCCGGATCTTTTTCGGCGAGTCGATGTTCAGTACGGAGACCGACGCCAGCAAGGTCGCACTGCACGAGCTCGTGCACTGGTCGCGGAGCCGCAACGTGGAGTTGATCGACTGCCAGGTCGCCAGCGATCACCTGTTCACGCTCGGCGCGAGACTGATTCCGCGCGCCGACTTCATCGCGCACCTCGAACGCGGGATTCCCGCCCTCGGCCCGGTTGCCACTGCCGGCGACACCCGCTGAACGCGCTGCGGATTCTCATTGCTTTCACCCGGGCCTTTCTGCAGAATTCGCGCGGCTTTTGGGGTGCATGAGAGGGTGCATGTCGAAGGAAGAGGCGATCCAGATGGAAGGCCGCGTGGTCGAAACGCTGCCCAACACGACGTTTCGCGTGGAACTGCAGAACGGCCATCTCGTGACGGCTCACATCTCCGGCAAGATGCGCAAGAACTACATCCGCATCCTCACGGGCGACACCGTCACCGTCGAAATGACGCCGTATGACCTGACCAAGGGTCGAATCGTTTATCGCGGACGCTGAGCGTCCTGTTGCACCCGCCCGGCACTTTGCCGGCGGGTCGTTGGGTTGAAGAAAGCCGGCTTTGCCGGCTTTTTCGTTTTAGGCCCGTGCGAGAGGCCTTTCAGGCGTTCGGAAACGGCAGGCACGGGGTCCCG
>JBAVIQ010000138.1:0-4472 GCA_049687035.1 Steroidobacteraceae bacterium | reverse complement strand
CATGCCCTACACAACCCAGGACATCCGCAATATCGCTCTCGTGGGCCAAGCCGGCGCGGGCAAGACGCTGCTGGCCGAAGCCTTGCTCGCGCAGTCCGGTGCAATCCGGTCCAAGGGGTCGCTCGCGCGTGGCACGACGGTCTGCGACTTCGATCCACAGGAGAAAGCCCTGCTCCACTCCCTCGATGCCGCCATCTGCGGTTTCGAGACGCAGGGCCGTCGCGTCAACATGATCGACACCCCGGGATACCCGGACTTTCTCGGTCGCACGCTGAGCGCGCTCGAGGCGGTCGAGACGGCAGTGATCGTCGTGAGCGCCGCCAACGGCATCGAGCCGATGACCCGGCGCATGATGGATTTCGCCAAGGCGAGGGGTCTGTGCAAACTCATCGTCGTCAACAAGATCGACGTGCGCGACGCACGCACCGAACATGTACTGATGGAACTGCGCGAAGCGTTCGGCAAGGGCTGCCTGCCGCTGAACCTGCCGGCGGAAGGCGGCGCATCCGTCGTCGATTGTTTCTTCCAGTCGCAGGGCAAGGCGACTGACTTCTCGTCGGTCGCTGCCGCGCACACCGAGATCATCGACCAGGTGGTCGAAGTCGACGAAAAGCTCATGGCGCTCTACCTGGAACAGGGCGAGGAGCTGCTGAATGCCGAGCAGCTGCACGACCCGTTCGAGCAGGCGCTGCGCGAGGACCACCTGATTCCGATCTGCTTCTGCTCTGCCGAAACCGGCGCGGGCATCCCCGAGCTGCTGGCGGTGCTGGCGCGACTCGCGCCGAACCCGGCCGAGGGCAATCCGCCGCCGTTCCTGAAAGGCGACGGCGATGCGGCCGAGCGCGTGGCCGTGAGCCCCGATCCGGCCAAGCACGTCATCGCGCACGTGTTCAAGGTCACGATCGATCCCTTCGTCGGCAAGATGGGAATCTTCCGCGTGCACCAGGGCACCGTGCGGCCCGGCGCACAGTTGCTGGTCGGCGACGCGCGCAAGCCGATCAAGCTCGCGCACCTCTACCAGCTGCAGGGCAAGGACCACGTCGAGATCACGCAGGCCATCCCCGGTGACATCTGCGCGGTGCCCAAGATCGACGAGATTCATTTCGACGCCGTACTGCACGACTCGCACGACGAAGACAATCATCACCTGAAGTCGGTGACGTTCCCGCCTGCAATGCTCGGGCTCGCAATCCGCAGCGAAAAGCGCGGCGACGAGCAGAAGCTGTCCGAAGGCCTGCATCGCCTGATGTCGGAAGACCCGTGCGTGCGCGTCGAGCATCACATCGCGCAGAACGAGACGGTGCTGTACGGACTCGGCGACCTGCACCTGCGCGTGATGCTGCAGCGGCTGACCGAGCGCTACGGTGTGTCGGTCAAGACGAGTCCGCCAGCGGTGCCCTACCGCGAGACGATCACGCGTCCGGCCGAAGGCCACTGCCGGCACAAGAAGCAGACTGGGGGCGCCGGCCAGTTCGGCGAGGTGTACCTGCGCGTCGAGCCGCTCGAACGCGGCGCGGGCTTCGAGTTCGTCGACGACGTCGTGGGCGGAGCGATCCCCGGCCAGTTCATCCCCGCGGTCGAGAAAGGCGTGCGCCAGGTGCTGACCGAGGGCGCGATCGCCGGCTTTACGCTGCAGGACATCCGCGTGAGCGTTTACGACGGCAAGCATCATGCGGTGGACTCGAAGGAAGTCGCGTTCGTGTCGGCGGGCCGCAAGGCGTTCGCCGAGGCCATCAAGCAGGCGGCTCCGATCGTGCTCGAGCCGGTCGTGCGCATCGTCATCAGTTGCCCGACCTCGTCGATCGGCGACGTCAGCAGCGACCTGGCAACGCGACGCGCGCGCATCAACGGCCAGGACACGCTGCAGGGTGGACGATCGGAAATCGCGGCGCTCGTGCCGCTCGGCGAACTGCAGGATTACCTGTCGCGCCTCAAGGCGCTGACCGGCGGCGAAGGCACGTACACGATGGACCTGAGTCACTACGATCCGGTGCCGTCGCGGAAGCAGCAGGAACTGGTGTCGGCGTTCAAGCCGCACGAGGAAGCGGAATAGGAAGGGCGGAAGGGCAGGAAGGACAGGAAGGAAGGAAGGAAGGCAGTGACTTCTTCCACTTCTTGGCCTTCCTGTCCTTCCTGCCCTTCCTGTCCTTCCTGTCCTTCCTGTCCTTCCTGCCCTCCGACTGACCCCTAACTCCTTCCCCCTATCTCCATCCCGAGCACACGGCGCACACGGCGCCATGCGCTGCGCCACGGCTTGTCGGACTGCGTCACGTTGGCGTGTGGCCACGGCTCGTTGGGCACGGGCTTGCCGAGAAGCTCGCACAGCGGACCCCACTCGCGCATCTGCGTCGGGTCGAATTCGAGGAACTGCTCGGGGCGACTGCGGAAGTGTTCGCGCACGGCGGCGTTGTGCGCACGGTACGCATCGAGCCACGCCTGCCGGCTCTCGGCACTGTCGCCAGGGTTCGCATGCTTGCCGAACATCCACACACGCATCGGCCGGATGCGGCGATTGCGGTAGAAACTCGCGCAGCTTTCGATCCACCGCTTCTCGTCGCGCACCGTCAGGATGTATTTCGCGTCCGGATACTGCGCATAGATCTCACGCCACAAGTGGAAATAGGGGTTGTCGGTGAACGCATCGAAGAGCTCGAACGTCGGCAGCCGATAGTCGCCACGCTCGATCTGGTGCAGCAGCGTCTCGCCATCGTCGGCGCCCGGGTAGCTGCCGGGTTTGTCGCCGTTGATCGTGCGATACCCGAGGACCTTCAGCGCTTCGAAGATCGTCGTCGTGCCGGTCTTGTAGAAACCGATCGCGAAAACCTTACCGGCGTGAGGTGTGCGCTGCATGCGTGCGATTCTGCACTCAGCCACGCCGTTGCGCGAGATCGCGGACCTCTTGCGCCAGCGCGAGGAGGCGCTCCTGCGTGAGGGCACGCTGCTGCGGCGTGAGCGTTGCATCGAGCCGCACCACCAGGTCGAGAAAGTCCGCCCGACTTGTCGCGATCGCTTTGCGGTACTCGGGCGTCCATAGCCGGTCGGGCTCCGCGATCAGCACACGCATGCGCTCGGCGAAAGCCGACGGTGGCCCGGACCGCACGCGCAACGTGGCGGCGAGTTCCTCGCGCCAGAGGCGACGGTTCGCGCGCCACTCGAGCATGAACGGGCGCGCCGTCCACGCGTAATCGTGGACGAGCTGGCGCTGTTGCGGATTGAGCGGACCAGTCATTCGCTCGATGTTCTTGCGCAACGATTTTTCGCGGTGCGCATCGCGGTCCTGCGAGGTCCGGCCTGAGTATTCGCGCCAGGTCTTCTCGTCTGCCTGTTGCAGGCTCTCGAGCAGTTCGCGCACCTGGCGGTCGCTGAGCGTTGCGGCGAGCGAAGTGTAGCCAGGCGCTGCCTGCTCGAAGATGCGCCGCCAGTAGACCTCGGCCTGTTGCGCCGCGTCCTCGAGGCTTTCGCGCGTGAGACCGGCGCGGACTTGCGACGCCAGGCCCTGCAGGAACGCGTCGTAGCGCTCGAGTTCCTCGGTGCGGTGCCATTCCAGGTTGCGTTCGAGCGTGCGCGCGAGGCTTGCGCTCTGGCTGCCGTCGAGCGACACGAGCCCGCGCAGATAGAGACCCACCAGTGAATCGAGCCGCGGGTACACGAGCGACGCGCCGCAACCGGCCAGGCCTGTCAGCAGCAGCACCGTGAGCAGGAACCTTGCGCTCCAGTTGCGCACGCGAAGGTCAGTCCTGGTCATCGTCGGGGGCAGCTGCAAGGTCCAGTGTCATGGCGAGGGGCGGCGCATCCTCCGGTTCGATCAATCGCGGTCCCTGGTTGCGCGCATTGCTGACGAGCCGGCTCACTCGCCACGCGACCATGTCGCCCGCACCGTCAGCCGTCAGCAGCCGGTCAAGGCGCTCGACGTCGTGGTTGCGCGGATCAAGCCACTCCGTAAAGGCTGCGGCCGGAATGATCACCGGCATGCGGTCATGGATGTAGGCGATCGACTTCGGTGGCGCGGTGGTGATCAGCGTGCACGACTCGAGCGGCTCGCCGGTGGCGGGGTCATGCCAGGCCTCCCACAGTGCCGCGAGCGCGAACGGCCCGCCGCTTGCGGGCCGCAGGAAATAGGGTTGCTTGTCGCGGGGCCCGAGCTGCATCCATTCGTAGTAGCCATCGGCTGGCACGAGCGCGCGCCGCTTACGATAGGCCGTGCGGAAAGCAGGCTTTTCTCGCAGCGTTTCCGCCCGCGCATTGGTCATGCGTGCTCCGATCGACTTTTCCTTGGCCCATACCGGCACGAGTCCCCAATAGAACATCGCGAGACGCCGCGTGGCGGCGACGTCGGGCGAGGTGTCGTCAGGCAGCTCGCGCACCGCAGGAATGAAGGTTGCCGGCGCGATGTTGTAGCGCGCCGCGATCGCGGGCGTGTCGTCCGGCAAGCCGAAGAGCCGGACGACGGCTTCGTGGGGCGAGTAGAAAGC
>JBAVIQ010000137.1:0-2895 GCA_049687035.1 Steroidobacteraceae bacterium | reverse complement strand
GCCCGAAGAAGAAGATCACCGCGTTCTTCGTCGACAAGGGCACCAAGGGCTTCACCGTGCGCGACGGTTACCGCAACGTCTCGCACCGCGGTTACACCAACGCGATCCTCGACTTCGACGACTGCCGGCTGCACCAGCGGCAGATCCTCGGTGAGGTGCACCGGGGTTTCGAGCTGGCCAACACCTGGCTCGGCGCGACGCGCCTGCAGGTGGCGGCGACCTGCCTCGGCCGTGCCGAGCGGGCGCTCGATCTCGCGAAGCAGTGGGCGGTGGATCGCGTGCAGTTCGGGCAGCCGATCGGGCGCTTCCAGGGCGTGAGCTTCAAACTGGCCGACATGGCCGTCGAATTGCGGGCCGCCGAACTGCTGGTGCTCGAGGCCGCCTGGAAGCGCGACCAGGGCACGGCGACCGACATGGACATGGCGATCGCCAAGCTGAAGGCGACCGAGATGCTGGCGATGGTCGCGGACGAGGCGCTGCAGATTCACGGCGGCATGGGACTGATGTCCGAACTGCCGCTCGAGCGCATCTGGCGCGACGCCCGCATCGAGCGCATCTGGGATGGCACCAGCGAAGTGCAGCGGCACATCATATCGCGCGCGATGCTGCGGCCGCTCGGCGGCTGAACTGCGGCCGCCGGCGATTGTGCTGGCCGGCGCGATCTAGCGGCCGGTCCAACGCGGCTTGCGCTTCTCCGTGAAGGCGCGCGTGCCTTCCTTCAGGTCCTCGGAGCGGACGACCTGCTGCACCAGGTGCAACGAGTCGTGCAGCTCGAAGGCTTCGTGCTCGGGCACCATCTCCGTATGCCGCAGGAGCTGCTTGATCGCGGGGAACAGCAGTGGTGGGCCGTCGGCCAGTTGCTGCGCGATCTCGCGCGCCTTGGCCAGGCCCTCTCCCTTCGGCACGACGTGATTGGCGAGGCCCCAGTGCTTCGCCTCGGCTGCGTCCATCCAGCGTCCGGTCATCAGGAACTCGACGGCGACATGGTAGGGGATGCGCCGGCGCAGCTTGATCGTGCCCGCGTCGGCCAGCACCGCGACGTTGATCTCGGGCAGCGCGAAGCGCGCGTGCTCTTCCATCACGATGATGTCGGTGCCAAGCACGATCTCGAAGCCGCCGCCGCAGGCGATGCCGTTGACCGCGGCGATGATCGGCTTGTTCAGGTTGCGCGGATAGTTGAGGCCGCCGAAACCGCCAGCGCCCCAATCCGAATCCGACTCCTCGCCGCCCGCCGCCGCCTTCAGGTCCCAGCCGGGCGAGAAGAAGCGATCGCCCGCGCCGGTCACGATCGCGACACGCAGGCTCGCGTCGTCGCGAAACTGCGTGAACACGTCGTTGAGGCGGCGGCTCGCGGCCAGGTCGATCGCATTCGCTTGCGGCCGGTCGATCGTGATTTCGAGGACCGCACCGTTGCGATCGGTCTTGATTCCGTCTTGCATGTCAGGACTCCCCTACCTTGCGTATCAGCACGTCGACGGCGATGGCGCCCGCGCCGCGCGACCGGACGATGATCGGATTGACGTCGAGTTCCGCGAGCGTGTCACGGTTTGCGGTCGCATAGCGTCCAATCGCCAGGATTACGTCGATGAGTGCCTCGACGTCACCTGGGGGTTTGCCGCGATGGCCATCGAGCAATGCGGCCACGTTGAGCCGGCGCAGCGCCACGGCGACGGATTCGCGCGACCACGGCGGCAGCAGGCTCACGGTGTCCTTCCAGACTTCCGCCTGCACGCCGCCCGAACCGATCAGCAGCACCTGTCCGAACTGGTCGTCGACCGTGACGCCGACCAGGATCTCGGCGATGCCGTCGTCGATCATCTGCTCGACGAGCACTTCCCCGGACAAGGCCGCGAGCTGCGTTCCTGCCGCAGCGGCCTGCTCCATGGTCCGCACGCCGAGTACGACGCCGCCGAGCTCGGTCTTGTGCTCGAGGCCAGCGCCGGTCGCCTTGATCACCACGGGAAATCCGATGGCTGCTGCCGCGGCGCCGGCCTGCGCGCAGGGCACGGTTTGCGAGCGCGGCGCCTGCATGCCGAAGGCGGCGAGTGCGACCTTGCCGGCATGCTCGCCGATCGTCACCACCACGCCTCTCAGCGGCTGCGGAATCGACAATAGGGGCGAAACACCGTCCCGCCATGCATCGCCCACGGCACCTGCGAGATGCAGTGCTTCGAGCGCCTCGCGCTGGCCCTGCAGCGGAATGACACCGCCTTGCAGGCACAATTGCCGCACTGTGCGCCCGGTCGTTTCCGGCAGCGACGAGATGAAGACTGCGCGCGGCCTGGCATCGCGGGATGCAGCCGCAAACTGCTCGATGACCGCGGTGTAGGCCGAGTCGTCTGCGCTCGCAGCCGGCGGACAGTCGAGCGTGAGGCCGACCGCGTCGACGTCGCTGTCGAACACCTCTTCGAACAGCTGGCGCAGCGCAGCGTGCTGGAACCAGAGGTAGGTGTGCATGTCGAACGGATTCGCGACCGTCACCCGCTCGCCGACGATGGCGCTCATCCGGGTTGTCGCTTCAGGCGTAAACGGCGGGAATTCCAGGCCCAGGTCGCGCGACAGGTCCGCGGTCATCGCCATGTCTCCGCCCGAAGCGCCCATCACGACTACGCGGCGTCCTGCCAGCGGTCCGCCGTTGTGGAAGATCTTCAGCGTTTCGCAGAGCGTCGACAGCGTCTCGCAGCGGGCGATACCCGCCTGCGCGCAATAGGCGTCGAAGACCGCGTCGCTGCCGGACAGGGCGCCAGTGTGGCTGCGCGCCGTGCGGCTGGCAGCCGCGGTGCGGCCGGACTTGACCACCGCGAGCGGCTTGCCGTGCGCGCGGGCCTTGTCAACCGCGCGCCTGAATTTCGGAGTGTCCTTGATGCCCTCGGGGTACAGGCCGAACGCAGTGAC
>JBAVIQ010000136.1:0-4121 GCA_049687035.1 Steroidobacteraceae bacterium | reverse complement strand
GGACAGCTGCGCCCCGCGATCGTGCGGGAACTCGACCTTGCACGGCACGGTCTCGCAACGGACGCCGCTGCTGCGGCCTACGTCTCGGCGCTGCCGGACGGCGGCTCGCTGCGACTGGTCTCGAGCGCAAACGATGCGGGCACGATCGAAGCCATCCACCGGCTTTCCCCGCGCGATGCCGAACGCTGGCCTGAGTTCGTCGGGTTCATGAATCGCGCCGCGGCGTTCCTGGATGCGGCATATGCGACGACGATGCCGCGCCTGCCGAAGATCGAACTGCGCACGGACGGCCTGCCACTCGCCTCGCTCGCACTGAAGCTGCGGCGCATGGGCGGCAAGGACATGTTCCGCGTGATGCGCAGCCTGTCGATGTCGGCCGTCGAGCTCACCGAGGAATGGTTCGAGTCCGAACCGCTCAATGCGGCGCTCGCCGGCGTTGCAATCCACGGTGTCACGTTGGGTTCGATGTCCGCTGGCACCGGTTTCACCCTGATCCACAACTGGCTGAATCGCGGCGGCCTGGCGCATCGCACGGCGACGGGCGGACCGCAGTCGCTGACGGATGCGCTGCTGCAAGCGGTGCGTACGAACGGCGGCGAGGTCCGCACCGGCGCCGACGTCGCGCAGATCCTCGTCGAGCACCAGCGCGTCCTCGGCGTGCGGCTCGCGTCCGGTGAAGAGATCAAGGCGTCGACGGTCGTTTCGTCCGCTGATCCGCGCCGCACGCTGCTCGGCTTGGTGGGTGCGCCCGAACTGCCGCCCGAGTTCGTGTGGCAGACGCAGTCGATCCGCATGCGTGGCTCGGTGGCGAAGCTGTTCTTGCAGACGGACGGGCGCCATGGCCTGCCCGAAGGCACGGTCGCAATCGCGCCGACGCTCAAGTACCTGGAGCGCGCTTACGACTCGACGAAGTATGGCGAGATGTCGCAGCACCCGTACCTGGAAGTGACGACGTCGGGCGCCGACGTGGCGGTCCACTTCCAGTTCGCAACCTACGCATTGCGCGATGGGGACTGGAGTTCGCTCCGCCCCGAACTCGAGAGACGCGCGCTCGACACGCTCGCGCTCCACTTCCCGTCATTCAAGGGCTCGGTGCAGGCGGTGCAGTCCGTCACGCCGGTCGACCTGGAACGTTCGTGGGGCCTGACGGAAGGCGACCTCAATCACGGGCAGCTGATCCTGGACCAGATCTTCTTCATGCGACCGCTGCCGGGCTGGTCGAATCACCGCACGCCGATCGACGGCCTGCATCTCTGCGGCTCGGGCCTGCATGGTGGTGGCGGCATCAGCGGCACGCCGGGACGCAACGCGGCACGCATGCTGCTCAGGGGCCAGCGGTGAGTTGGCCTATCTTCGTCGCAATCCAGGCCACGACCCGGGATTCCAGCACGTCCAGCGGCAGCGCACCGGCGTTCAGAATCTCGTCGTGGTACGCCCGGATATCGAATTTCGCGCCGAGCTCCGTCTGCGCACGCTGGCGCAGTTCCAGGATCTTGAGCTGGCCCAGGGTGTATCCCAGCGCCTGGCCGGGCCACGCGATGTAGCGGTCCATCTCGGCGTCGGACGCCGGCGGCAGGTGCTGATTCCAGTAATCGACCATCTGCTGGCGCGACCAGTGCTTGCCATGCACGCCGGTATCGACCACCAGACGCAACGCGCGATAGAGCTCGCTGCGCAGGCGCCCGAGGTCGCTCGCGGGATCCTGGTAGAAGCCGACTTCCTTGCCGAGGCGCTCGGAATACAGCGCCCAGCCTTCGACGTAGGCGTTGTAATCGGTCGCAATCGCGCGATGAAATGGATGCAGCCCCGGTAGCTCCTGGGCAATCGAAATCTGCATGTGATGACCAGGCACGCCTTCGTGATAGGCGGTCGCCTCGTCGTCGAGCAGGTCGTGTGTCGCGTAATCGTACGTGACCACCCAGACCTGGCCAGGGCGTGAGCCGTCCGGCGTTCCGGCTATGTACTGCGTCGAACTTTCCTTCTCCATGTAGGCAGGAACGCTGGTCACGACCAGCCTGCTCTTCGGCAACAGCCCGAACAGTTGCGGCAGCTTCGGCTCCATCTGCCCGATGAAGCGCGTGAAGCGGTCGAGAATCTGCTGGCGTGACGTGCCGTGCAGCTTCGGATCGGAGAACACGGTTGTCTCGAAACTCCTGCGGTCGGCGTACCCGGCGGACTTCGCCAGCAACGCGATCCGGTTCTCCAGGTCTGCAACCTGTGCGAGGCCAATGTCATGGATCTGGTCGCTGCTCAGCTTGGTCGTGGTCTGCGCATGAATCGCGTAGCGGTAACGCGCGTCGCCGTCCGGCAACGACCACACGCCGAACTGCTCACGGCCCCTCGGCGCGTACTCCTCCGCCAGGAACGTCTTCAGCCGGGCATAAGCGGGGCGGACCTTGCCATCGACGGCTGCAAGGATGTCGTCGCGGAGCTGCTGGCGGTCGGCCGCCGGGAACGAAGCCGGGATGCTGGCCGCGGGCCCGGCGAAGGGGCTGGACGCCCCTGCGGCGTCAGCCAGGGTTGCGCATTGGACGACGGTCTTCTCGAGCAGGTACCGCGGCTGGATCAACCCGTCCTTCATGCCTGCCCGCGAGCGCTCGATGACTTGATCGATCGCCGTGGGGATCGCGTTAAGGCGGGCAATGTAGTCGCGGTAGTGCTGGACGCTGTCGAACGGCGCGTAGCTCGTGATCTGCGGAAAGGAGAGATGCGCGCCGTTCATCTGGTCGATCGGCATCTCGTAGTTCTTGAGACGGATCGACTCGAGCCGGTCGGTCAGCGTGCGTACGAGCAGCAACTGGTCGAGGCGGTCCGCATCGGAGAGGCCCGCCGTGTCGAGGGACCGGGCACGCTGGAACAGGGCGGCGGTCTGCGCACGCACGTCCTCGACGTGCCCCATCGAATAGTCAGTCAGCCGGTCGTTGTACTTGTACTCGCCGAGCGTCGTCGCGTACTCGGGATTCTCGCGCAGAAAGAATTCCCAGTAGTCATCCGCGACTGCCTTGAGTTTCTCATGTTGAACCTGGGTCGCGGTCGGCGGCCTGGGTCGAGCCTGCTTCGGCTTGGCAGCTTCTGCGCCCAGCACGGGCAGCAGCGCCAGGGCTGCCACCATCATGCGCACGCCAATCAAGCGGAAGACTTTCATCATGACCTGCCACCCCGACCGTCGCTGCATGGAACAAGCAACACCATTACATTCTGTGCTGGCTGCATGACCTGACCGGGCGTCAACTGCCCGTACCATCGCCTGCGGTATACACGGCCCGCAGGCGTTCATGGAAATGCCACACCCCCGCCTCGCGCCCCGGGCACAGCCTGCCCGCCCGATAATGGCCAGACGCCAGACCTTGCTGGACGCGCTCACAGATGTCGACGTCCTCTTCCTGGATCGCATTGGTGAACCCGCGATCGTTGTCGATTCGCGCGTAGGCCTCGTCGGTCGGCGTGTAGAACCACTCGAACTCGACGCGACACCGCCCGGGGCCCAACGGCAGTATGCGGTTGGTCTGCAGCCGTCCGGGCATCACGTTCAGCATCACGTTGGGATAGATGAAGTAGTAGTACGCCCGGCCCCCGCCATACACGTCGTCGCCGGCCTGCAGCGGGGAATGCTGCAGCGAATACCACTCGAACAGTTCGACGTCGTAGTTGCGGTAGTCGACGACCTTCGACAGCGCCGGATGGATCAGCGGGACGTGGTAACCCTCGAGGTAGTTGTCGACGTAAACCTTCCAGTTGCATTCGATGTCCCACGAGTCACGCCGCACGAACTGCATCACGCTGAGATCGACGGGGGCGATGCGCTCGGTGATGCCCGCATAGACGCGATCGAAATCCGGCACGTCGTCGTCCAGCGCGGCGAAGACGAGCCCCTGCCACTCGCGCACGCGAAACTGGGGCAGCCGGACGTCCGCCACCCGGAAGTCCAGCGCATCCTGCATTTCAGGCGCGGCGAGCAGCTGGCCTGCCTGGCTGTACAGCCAGCCGTGGTACTTGCAGCGCAGGTTGCCGAGGCCCTTGCCGCTGCAGAGCACCAGCGGTCCCGCGCGATGGCGGCAGACGTTCGCAAAAGCGCGGAGGACCCCGTCGGCCGCTCGCAGCAGCACGACCGGTATTCCCGC
>JBAVIQ010000135.1:0-5493 GCA_049687035.1 Steroidobacteraceae bacterium | reverse complement strand
ATCCACCTGATGCTGCCGAACGCGAAGATCATCGACGCGCGCCGCGAACCGATGGCCTGCTGTTTCAGCAACTTCAAGCAGCTGTTTGCGACCGGCCAGCAGTTCACCTACAGCCTCGATGACATCGCGCGCTATTACAAGCTGTACGTGAAGATCATGGGCCACTGGGATGCGGTCCTGCCGGGTCGCGTCCTGCGCGTGCAGCACGAGGACGTCATCGACGACCTCGAGGGCAGCGTGCGGCGGATCCTGGACTACTGCGGTCTCGAATTCGAGGCTGCTTGCGTCGAATTCCACAAGACCGAGCGGCGCGTGCACACCGCGAGTTCCGAACAGGTCCGCCGCCCGATCAACCGCGAAGGCGTCGACCAGTGGAAGAACTTCGAGCCATGGCTAGGCCCGCTGCGCGAGGCGCTCGGGCCGCTCGCCAAGACCTGAAAGCGCAGGTCTGTCCATTCCAAGTCCGGTGTGCGCAACTCGCTATGCCGGTCGAATACCCGTCGCGTGCTCTTCGTCCTGGACGATGCGCTTGGCCGAGCGGAAGTAGTGCCAGGTCGCCCAGGCGCCCACGGGTACCAGGCACAACATGGCGAGCCGCAGTGATTCGCCGTTCGCGACATGGTTCGGGGCGAACGCGTCGCTCAGGAAACCCACCAGTTGCGGCGCTACGATCAGGTTGCCGACGTTTGCAACAAACAGCGTGGCGGCGCAGAACTGCGCCCGCATGCGCGGCTCGCACAGGTTGTTGAGCAGGCCGAAACACGGCCCGATGTAGAAGTAGATCGCCGGGATGAAGAGCCAGAACAGCCACCTCGCCAGCTCGAGCGAGGGAGTCCAGTAGATGACGCCGGACACGAGCGTTGCGATGCCGACGCCCCAGCCCATCATGCGTACGATCTTGCGCGGATCCTTCATCGAAGGCTGTGCCAGCCACCAACTCGTGGCGAGCGTTGCCAGGCCACCGCCGATCAGGTGGACCGGCCCGAGGATCGACCCCGCCGCGCCCGGCGTCAGCCCGAAGTTGCGGATCAGGTAAGTCGGCGTCCACCACATCAGGCCCCAGCCCCACAACGCAGTGAGCGCGCTGGCCGCCATGACATGCACGGCAGAGCGTTGCGTCCACAGGAAACGCATGCTCTCCGGGAACGACGCGCCTTTGTCGTCACCGCCCTTCTTGTCGAGCTGGCCCCGGCGCGGCTCGCGTACCGTAAAAAAGATCAGGAGGCCCACGATCACGCCCGGGATGCCGAGCACCAGGAACACGGTGCGCCAGTTGTAGTGGTCGTTGACGATGCCGGCGATGTCTGCGCCGATCCACGCGCCGATGGGTGCGCCGAGCGAGAAGACGGTCAGCGCCATCGGTCGCTTGGACTGCGGAAAATAGTCTGAGATGATCGAGTTGGCACCTGGCGTGCCACCCGCTTCACCGATGCCCACGCCGATGCGCGACAACAGCAGCTGGATGTAGTTCTTCGACAGCCCGCAGAACGCCGTCATGACTGACCACGCGATGATGCACACCGCGATGATGTTGCGCCGGTTGCCGCGGTCGATCAGCCACGAGATGGGGAAGCCGAGGACGACGTAGAACAGGGCCAGCGACACGCCGGTGAGGAAGGCGATGCCGGAATCGGTCAGCTGCAATTCGAGCCGTATCGGTTCGAGCACGGTCGAGATCACGTAGCGGTCGGCGATGCTGAGCGTATAGACCAGCACCATCATGATCAGCACGTACCAGCGCTGCATCGTCGTGCCCACTCCCCCGTCTGCCGCTTCCGGCCGTGCTGCTGCCACCATCTGGACCTCTCCCCCGAGCTGCCGCGGACGACCCGCCGGTCTGTGGCCGGCTGGGCTGGACCCGGAGGGTCCGTGCGATGAAGCACTCTTGTACGCAAATTCAGCGCCCGTTGCCAGTCACTTCAGCACGCCGACGCCAGTCCGACGCAGCCAAGAATCCTTTCGTGTCCGCCGATATTTTTTGCTTGTTCGGCCGCAGCCCGTGCCAGTAGCCTCGTCGGCTCGAATGTCGGCCAAGCTACCAGTGCCGCGGACGGGGAACGCCGTCGAGGCAGTCACGCCAGGGGATCAACGAGTGAGCAAGAGCAACCGGATCGGCTTCATCGGGCTCGGCAACGTGGGAGCGTCGCTGGCGGGCAACCTGCTGCGCCACGGCGTGGACCTGACGGTGCGCGACCTCAACGAGGAAGCGGTCGCTGAATTCGTGACCAAGGGCGCCAAGCGCGGTGCCTCGCCGCGCGCGATGGCAGAGGCCTGCGACATCATCATCACCTGCCTGCCCTCGCCTGCGATCTCTGCAGAGGTCGTGGAGGGCCCGGGCGGCATCCTCGAAGGCCTGAGCCCCGGCAAGCTCTGGCTAGAGATGAGCACGACCGACTCAGAAGAGATCAAGCGGCTCGCGCCGAAAGTCGCAGCGAAAGGCGCCACGGCCATGGATTGCCCGGTCTCGGGCGGATGTCACCGTGCGGCCACTGGCAACATCTCGATCTTCGCGGGCGGCTCGCGTGAGGCGTTCGAGCGGGCCCTGCCGGTGCTCTCGATCCTGGGTCACCAGATCCTGCACACGGGCGAGATCGGTTCGGCCTCGATGCTGAAGGTCATGACCAACTACCTCTGCACGGTGCACCTGGTCGCGCTCGCCGAGGCGCTCACGACCTGCAAGGCCATGGGGATGGACATGAACACCACCTACGAGGCCATCCGCATCTCGTCGGGCAACTCGTTCGTGCACGAGACCGAATCGCAGGTGATCCTCAACGGCAGTCGCGACATCGGGTTCACGATGGACCTGGTCATCAAGGACGTCGGCCTGTTCGACCAGCTGGCGATCGACCACAAGGTGCCACTAGAACTGTCGCCGCTGATCGTGAAGATCTTCAAGGACGCGGCCGCCAAGTACGGCCCGCGCGAAAACTCGCCGAACATCATCCGGCGCTACGAAGAGCCCTGCGGCCTGAAGGTGCTGGGGACGGGCTTCCCGGCCACGATGGTCGACGACAACCCGAAGCAACCGGGCTTCGAGGTCGTCCCCAGGGGCCGCTGACCTATCTGAAGATCACCGTCCGGTTGCCATTCAGGAACACGCGGTGTTCCGTGGCGAGCCGGACCGCGCGCGACAACGCACGACGTTCGGAGTCCCGCCCCGCCGCCACCAGCATGTCGGGCGTGTAGGCATGGTCCACGTGCTCGACGATCTGTTCGATGATCGGGCCTTCGTCGAGGTCCGCCGTGACGAAGTGCGCCGTTGCGCCGATCACCTTCACGCCCCGGTCGTACGCCTGGTGATAGGGCTTGGCGCCCTTGAAACCCGGCAGGAACGAATGGTGGATGTTGATCGCGCGGCCACGCAGCTTGCCGCAGAGGTCGTCCGAAAGAATCTGCATGTAGCGCGCGAGCACGACGAGGTCGGTCTGCGTCGAATCGATGAGCTCGAGCAGTTTGCGTTCCTGCTCCGGCTTCGTCTGCGCCGTGACCGGCAGATGGAAAAACGGGATGCGGTTGTGGGCGGCCACCGGCTGCAGCGTGACGTGGTTCGACACGATGGCCGTGATGTCCATCGCCAGCTCCCCGATCCGGTGGCGATACAGCAGGTCCTCGAGGCAGTGATCGTAGTTCGAGACCATGATCAGGACGCGTGTCCGCTCGCGCGAGTCGTGGATGTTCCACTCCATCTGCTCGGCGTCGGCGACTTCCTGGAACTGCTGGCGCAGGCCGGCGAGGTCCAGCTTGTCGCCCCGCACGGCGCAGAACGTGATGCGCACGAAGAACCGCTGCGAGATCGTGTCGTCGAACTGCTGCATTTCGACGATGTAGAAACGCCGCGAGGCGAGGAACGTGGTCACCCGCGCGGTCGTGCCCATGCGGCTGGCGCAGGTGGCAGTCAGCACGAAGGTGTGGTCGGTGTCGAAACTCATGCAGTTCTCCGCGGCCTGGTCGGGTTCCGTGGGTGCCCGGGGGGCGGAGATTGTCAGAATGCGACGATGCCGCGCAAGCACGAATCGTCGCACCGACAGGGTCCGCGCGAGGGGATTCACGGTCGGTGGTAGAAAGCATGGACCTAGCGAATAAATAGATTCAACAGGGCGCCGCCGTGCACCGGTCGCAGCGGGCGGGGCACGCTCTTTACACTGCACGGCAAATGTCGCATCGTGACAAGCCTATGTCGCCGCAGTGTCACCGGGAACGGCCCGTGATGCCTAGAATCGGCGCAGCCCAGGGGAGACACCTGATGTCCGACGACCAGAGCGAAGCATTCGATCTCAGCAGCCTGAGCGACGAGGAACTCGTCGAGCAGGTCCACGACGATCTATACAACGGTCTCCGGGATGAGGTCGTCGAAGCGACCAACCTGTTCCTCGGTCGCGGCTGGGGGCCCGACAAGGTCCTGAACGACGCGCTCGTCGAAGGCATGCGCATCGTCGGCATCGACTTCCGCGACGGCATCCTGTTCGTCCCGGAAGTGCTGCTCGCGGCCAACGCCATGAAGGCCGGCATGGAGATCCTGCGGCCGCTGCTCGCCGAGACGGGCGCGGAGCCGATCGGCAAGGTCGTCATCGGCACCGTCAAGGGCGACATCCACGACATCGGCAAGAACCTGGTGTCGATGATGCTCGAAGGCGCCGGCTTCGAAGTGATCAACATCGGCATCAACAACCCGGTCGAGAAGTACCTGGCGGCGCTCGAAGAGCACCAGCCGGACATCCTCGGCATGTCGGCCCTGCTCACGACGACGATGCCCTACATGAAGGTCGTCATCGACACGCTGAAGCAGAAGGGGCTGCGCGACAAGTACATCGTGCTGGTCGGCGGCGCCCCGCTCAACGAAGAGTTCGCAAAGGCCGTCGGCGCCGATGCCTACTGCCGTGACGCGGCCGTGGCCGTCGAGACCGCCAAGACACTGATCGCGGCGCGACGCTCGGCCATCGCTGCCGCGGCGCACTGACGGTGCGATGGACGGAGCAGCTCCCGTCCTGGTCATTGCGTGCGGCGCGCTCGCCCGTGAGATCGTCGCGCTTACCAGGTTGAATGGCTGGTCGGCACTGGACATCCAGTGCCTGCCGCCCGAACTCCACAACCGACCCGAACGCATTCCTGCGGCAGTCCGTGCAGCCATCGTGGCAGGACGCGCGAAGTACGAGCGGATTTTCGTCGCCTACGCCGATTGCGGCACCGGCGGCCGGCTCGACGAAGTACTGCAGGCCGAGCACGTGGAACGCCTGCCGGGCGCCCACTGTTACGAGTTCTTCGCCACCCCGGCGGCGTTTGCAGCGATGGGCGAAGCAGAGCCCGGCACGTTTTACCTGACGGATTTCCTCGTGCGACATTTCGACAGGCTGGTCATCGCAGGGCTCGGCATCGACCGGCACCCCGAACTGGCCAGCGAATACTTCCGCAACTACCGCAAGCTCATGTACCTGGTGCAGGCGGCGGATCCGGAGCTCGCGAGCGCCGCACGTACTGCGGCACGGCGGCTGG
>JBAVIQ010000134.1:0-3775 GCA_049687035.1 Steroidobacteraceae bacterium | reverse complement strand
GGGCTGTGGCGACCTTGCCACGATCGTAGCGGCCTTCGCAGGCAACCTGACCGTCGACCGTGAGCACCGGCACGCGCAGCCCGAACTCCGTTGCCAGCGCCGTCTCGGCGTCGACGTCGCGGGTTTCGACCGCGTCCAGCAGTCCCGGGTGGTCGAGCGAAAAATCGAGCAGGAACTCGTCGCAGAGGTGACAGCCCGCGCGGACGTACAGTTCGAGTGTGGCCGGTGTCATGGCTGACCCGGCAAAGTGGTTGCAGTGGCGCCGAGCCACCGCAACCGCAGCGGGACCCCCGCCCGCGTCCACCACCAGGCGATCAGACCACCGACGACCAGGCCGAGCACCGCCCCCAGTAACGGGGTGACCCCCCGCTCCCAGCCTGCGACCCGGAGCAAGGCCGGGCCGGCCAGTAACCCGGCCAGGGGTGGCAGGTATAATCGGCAGGCCGCCCGCAGCAGGCGGGCGTCGTCGATCTGCAATTCGAGCCGGTCGCCTGGCTCAAGCGTTCGCACGCCCTGATGCGCGTCGATTTCGAGCCGGCGGGGTTGGTTCGACCGTTGCCAGCCGCAGCCGCGCCCGGCCGCGCAGGTACCGCAGGCGGGGTGATTCGAGACGCCGCATTCGACCCGGGCCCGACCGGCCTCGATCCGGGTAACGACCCCGGTGACCTGCCCCATGGCTCAGCGGGCGGAGCCGGCCGGGGAATCAGCCGGCACTGTGGAGCCCTGGACCGGCACGACCGAGTTGGCGATCTCCCGGACCGTGGCTGCGGGCACTTCACCGATGGCGGTGACCACGTGCCCGTGCACGCTCGTCGAATAGGCGTTGGCCGACCCCATGCTCGAGGTTTCGGGCGGACGCGGACCGGTCTGTGCGCTGGGCTCGATGAAGATCGAGATGGCTGCGATGCCGTCCGAGAAGATCAGGTGCTGGGCCGGAATCGGTGAACCCGGGATCGACTGCAGCCGGCTGGCCACGAGCCGGAACCCTGGCGGCAGGCGCATCGGTCGCCACCCGGCATTGCCCGGCAGCTGCGGCATGGCGGCGAGCTTGCGGCCGGTTCGGATCCACTGGAACCCGGTGGCATCGACCGTCGGTTCGATGTCGTGGGCCGGAATCCTGTCCTTCATCTGCAGTTGCGTGAAACGAATGATCTCGATCGGATTGCCGATGCCGTTCGTCACGATCGACTGCAGGGGCATGGCCGTGTCTTCGTCGAGCCAGAGGCGGTAGCCGTACCGGTAGATGTCCTTGGGCCGCACGTCGATGACGCGGACCTCGCGGCCCAGCAGGCGACTGCCCTTCGGGCCAACGGCAAGCTGGTAGTTGCGATCGAGCACGGGGCCCGGGGTGGGCAGCGACTTGAGCAACGAGCCGTCGTCGCCGCGCGGCTCCACGATCACGACGCGGCGGTCCGGCAGGTAAGCGTGGACTTCTTCGCGCGTGCGCACGATCTCGCGGCCACTGCCGTCAAGCGACACGAGGCGTTCGAAACTCTTGCCCTTGTCGACCCGGTGCACGATGCGCATCGTCTCGGCCTGGCGCCCAGTCGAATGCGTGAACAGGCCGTCGTAGTTACGTGTGGCGAGTGACTCCGACATGCGTTCGATCCAGGCCCGCGCGTCATCTTCGGCGCGAGCCGAGAACGCCAGCAGGCAGGCAGCGAGGCATACCGCGGCTCGCCTCATCGCGGCTCCACTCATGCTAGGGAGCCTCTCCCATCTCGTACGAGACACGCGTGATGCCTGGGTCGGCGGCAAGGAGGCTCGAGAGTACGTTGCGACGGACCATCGGCGTCGAGAACTGGCTGTGGGCAACCATGTAGCCCGCGAGGCGCTGGCTCTGCGCCGGCGTCGGGCTCGCGGACATGGCGAACGAATTGGCTGGCGTGACTGCGAGCTGCGCCACGGGCGTGACGTCCGGACGGAACAGCAGCACTGCGGTGACAGCCGCGCTGGCAGCGAGAGCCGTACGCACGATCGGTCGCTTCCAGAGCGCGACATGCTGCGGCAGCTGGACGGTTGCGGCCGGGCGTGCGGTGGATGTCTTCTCGACGATGGCCGGGGCCTCGCCGATAGCGGCACTCACGCGCGCTGCAAACGCCGGCGCAGCGATACGGCCGCCAGGGGCGCGCAGGGTTTCGCCGATCAGCGCGTAGGTGCCGAAGGCACGGCGCAGTTCGGGATCCTTGTCGAGGCGCCGCATGAGCAGGCCCATTTCGTCCCGCGGCAGTTCGCCGTCGAGCAAGGCCGAAAGCTGTTCACGAATCTGGTCAGTCATTTCGTTCTCGGCACTCGGTTTCAGTCGAGCAGGGGTTTCAGCGCGCGGTCGATGGCCTCGCGGGCACGGAAGATACGCGACCGGACGGTACCCACCGGACAGTCCATCGCCGTCGCGATTTCTTCGTAACTGAGGCCCTCGATCTCGCGCAGCACGATGGCGGTGCGCAGGTCTTCGGGCAGTTGCCCGATCGCCTCGTTGACGGTCTGGCGGATCTCCTCGGAGAGGGCCGTCGCCTCGGGCGTGTCGTCGTGTTTGAGTCGCGCCGCCACGTTGTTCTGCTCGCTTTCCGAGAGTTCCGCTTCGTAGTCCAAGGGCCGGCGCTGGCGCGAGGCGATCGAATTGCGGGCCGTATTGACCGCGATGCGATAGAGCCAGGTGTAGAACGCGCTGTCGCCCCGAAACGACCCGAGGGCCCGGTAGGCCTTCACGAAAGCCTCCTGGGCCACATCCTCGGCTTCGGTCGGATCCCGTAGCAGCCGTGCCACCAGCTTGATGACCTTGTGTTGGTACTTGAGCACCAGCAGGTCGAACGCTCCGCGTTCGTTCTGCTGGGCCCGCCGCACGAGCTCGAGGTCGCTTTGCTCGGTGCCAGCGTGCAGGCCGGCATCCTCGTCCCCGGGTTCTCGCGACTTCATAGACTCGTCCGACGGGGGAAAGTTCGGCATGGCTTGCATGGCTAGGCTAGCGCAACGGCTGCCCCGTCACGAGCCAGTCCGGCGCCCGCAGCGGGGCAGGACGACACTCCACCGGCGAATAGCCCGAGTCGGCACGTCGAGTGGCGTCAGCCAGGCGCGGAACCGCTTGCCGGTCCGGTTGGAATCCGCAA
This sequence comes from Steroidobacteraceae bacterium, assembly GCA_049687035.1. Classification (GTDB taxonomy): domain Bacteria; phylum Pseudomonadota; class Gammaproteobacteria; order Steroidobacterales; family Steroidobacteraceae; genus RPQJ01. Next base: position 668 of record JBAVIQ010000134.1, on the reverse strand, counting down.
GCAGATCAAGGAAAACCGAGGGGCCCAGCAACCGCGTGCCGGCGCCGATCGTCGCCCGGCAAGGGGCCTGACCCGCCGTGTGCAACCAAAGGGAGCCGTCCGCGCAGGCCACGAGTAGTCGGGCTGGTCGGCGCGCGGCGCGAATCCAGGACCGGACCTGGGTCGCCACGATCGAAGTGCCCGCCAGCAACAGCAGCAGGCAAGCTGCCATCGACCCGCCCGAACGGACAACCGCCCACGCCAGGAAGGCCGTTGTCAGCGCCAGGATCGCGCCCACGGCGAAGTCGGCTGCAGTCACCGGGGGCAGCTCAAGGCTCGAGTCGACGGATGCAGGCGATGATCGCACGCTGGGATTCCTCGGCCGGGGTGGCCCGACCCACAAGATACCCGAACAGGTCGGGGTCCTGCAGTTCGACCAATTGCAGGAACGCGTCGCGTTCGGTGGATGACGCCGTCGCCCAGACCCGGTCGAGGTACCGGGTGAGTAAGACGTCGAGCTCCCGCATGCCACGCCGGCAGCGCCAGCGCAGGCGTTCCATGTTGAAGTCGGCGGCAGCAGTCACCTGCCCTCACCCGACCTGCAGTCGACCTCTCCCGCTGCCGCGGGAGAGGTGAAAAAGGGCATCAGTGCTGCCGCTCGACGATCATCTTCTTGATCTCCGCGATGG
>JBAVIQ010000133.1:0-1863 GCA_049687035.1 Steroidobacteraceae bacterium | reverse complement strand
CGCCCTTGTCGTTCAGGAAATAGTTGAGGGCCGTGCGGCCGGCCTTGGGCACCACGCCTGCGACCATGCGGTCGAGCCAGGCGGGAGCGCCTGCGCCGGTCACCTCGAACTTGGTGAAGCCCGGTAGATCGAGCACGGCAACGCGCAGTTCGGCCGCCTCGCACTCACGCGCGATCGCCTTGTGCCACGCGGGACGACGGAAGGAGACTGCCGGCTCGGCCGGATCGCCCGGCTGCGGGAAGTAGACGGCCCGTTCCCAGCCGCCACGGGCGCCGAACTTCGCGCCTTTCGCAGCGAGTCGCAGGTAGGCCGGCGAAGTCTTGGCGGGGCGTCCGGCCGGACGTTCCTCGGCGGGGTAGCCGATGCCGTATTCGTGCCGGTAGGTCTCGATGGCCTTGGCCAGCACGAACTTGTCGTTGGCAAAGTCGAGATAGCGCCTCGAATCGAGTGGCCACACGTCCCATTCGGGTTGTCCGTGCGCGACCCACTCGGCAATGATCTTGCCAGCGCCACCGGCCTGCGCGATGCCGAACGTGAATGCGCAGCAGTGATAGAAGCCGGGCAGGCCGGGCGCGGGGCCGATCAGCGGGTTGCCGTCGGGCGCATACGGGATCGGGCCGTTGATCACCTTCTTGACGCCGGCAGTGCCCAGGATCGGCACGCGTTCGCACGCGGCTTCGATGTACTTCTCGAGGCGGCCGAGGTCGTCGTCGAACAGTTGGTTCGCGAACTCGTCCGGAATCCTGTCCAACCAGTGCGCTGTGGCTTGCCACTCGTACGGGCCCAGGATCAGGCCATGGCGCTCCTGGCGCATGTAGTAGCTGACGTCCGGATCGCGCAGCAACGGCAGGCGTGCATCCCCGCGCTCGGCCAGGGCCGGAATGTCTTCGGTGATCAGGTACTGGTGCGACAGTGTCACGATGGGCAGGTACTCGCCGACCATCGCCGCAATCTCACCGCCACGGTAACCGGCCGCATTGATGACGGACTCGGCCTGGATCGCGCCCTTGTTCGTGCGCACCCGCCATTCGCCGGACGGCAGCCGCTCGATCGACTCGACCCTGGTTCCACGGTAGATCTTCGCACCCGCATCGCGCGCGCCCTTGGCCAGCGCCTGCGTGAGCTGCGCCGGGTCGATGTCGCCGTCGTACGGATCGTAGAGTCCCGCAAGGATGTCGGTCGTGTCGACGAACGGGTTTCGCTCGACGATCTCTGCCGGGCTCAGCATTTCGAACTCGATGCCCTGCGCGTGTGCCTGCGAGACGACGTGCCTGAACTCGTCGACTCGATCGCGCGTGTGCGCGAGGCGGACGCTGCCAGTGATGTGGTAGTTGATGTCGTAACCGACCTTCTCCGCCAGCGTCGAGAACAGCTTCGTGCTGTGACGCTGCAGCTTGATCACGTTCCACGAGGTCGAGAAGTTGGGGACGTTGCCTGCGGCGTGCCAGGTGGAGCCGGCCGTGAGTTCGTCGCGCTCGAGCAGCACGACGTCGGTGAGCCCGAGCTGCGTCAGGTGGTAGAGAGCGCTGCAGCCGACGGCACCGCCGCCGATCACGATTACCCGGGCATGCGTCTTCATGCTTTGCTCAACTCCTGATGCGCTCATTGCGCGGGTCATACCAGGGTTGCAGCTGCACGCGGCACGAATGCCGGCGGCAGGCAACCTCCACTTCCCAGCGTCCGGACGCCAGCCATTCCGCCGCGACGCCATCGTCGCAGGTCACGTAACCGATGCCGATGGACCGGCCGAGCCGATGGCCCCACGCCCCCGAACGGATGGAGCCCACGATCACGCCGTCACGGACGAGCGGTTCTTCGTGGTAGAGCAGGGGAGCCGTGTCCGATGCGTCGTCCAGCATCACC
>JBAVIQ010000132.1:0-1687 GCA_049687035.1 Steroidobacteraceae bacterium | reverse complement strand
TCCACGTGCGTCACATCGCCGTGCCGCACCCGGGCGACTGGCGGCAGCTCTGTATCCAGGTGGCGCGCCTGCACTCGCGACCGCTCGACCGCAGCAAGCCACTGTGGGAGGCCTACGTCATCGAAGGTCTGCACGACGTGCCCGGCGTCCCGCCTGGCAGCTTCGCCTTGTACACGAAGATGCATCACTCGATCGTCGACGGCGAATCGGGCACCGAGATCATGCGCGCGCTGCATTCGCTGACACCGGAACCGATCGATTTCGACGCCGAGGAACTGAGCGCGAGCGGGATCTACCGTGCCGACCGTGAACCGACAATGGTCGAGCTGTACTCGCGTGCTCTGGCGCACAACGTGCAGAAGCTGCCGAACTTCGCGCGCTTCTCCCTCGGCACCGCGCGCAAGGTCGCTTCCCTCGGCGCCGATGCGCTGACCAAGTTCAACAACCTCGGCGAGGGTGGCTTCGTTGCCAACGTGCGCTCGCTGCTGACGGGTGACCTGAGCACGCTGTTGCCGCGCATGCCGCCGCAGACGCGCTTCAGCCGCGACGTGTCGGCGCACCGTGTGTTCGAGGCCGTGTCGCTCCCGCTCGCGGACTTCCGCGCGATCCGCAAGCAGGTGCCGAAGGCCACCATCAATGACCAGTTCCTCTGCATCGTCGGCGGCGCGCTGCATGCCTACCTGTCCGCAAAGAACGAATTGCCCGATTCGACCATGGTCGCCATGGTGCCCATGACGCTGCGCGGCCAGGAGAAGGGCGCCGACGTGGGTAACCAGGTGGGCTTCACGCTGATGCCCGTGCACTCCGAGATCGAGGATCCGCTCGAACGACTGCGCACGATCTGCGATGCGGCTGCAACCTCGAAGCGCGTGACCGACGCCATCGGCAAGGAACTGGCGCGCGACCTGCTCGAGTCGTTGCCGAGCATCGTGGCGGATCCGCTGCTGCGCAACGTGCGGGTGCCGCGTATCGGTCTGATCGTCTCCAACGTGCGCGGGCCCGACGTGCCGCTGTACATGGCGGGCGCACGGTTGGTGAACTACGCGCCGATCAGCATCGCGCTCGACGGCATGGGCCTCAACGTCACGGCGTTCAGCTATGCGGGCAATATGTGGCTCTGCGCGGTGTCGTGCCGCGAGATGCTGCCGGATCCGTCGTTCTTTGCCGACTGCATGCGCAAGGCGTTTGAGCTGATGAAGGAAGCGGCGGAGCGTGAAGCTGCCTTCACCGTGGCCGAGGTGGCGGCCATCGCGCCTGTCCATAGCGACAAGACCATTGAAGGCAAGGTCGCGCGCAGACCGGTCCGTCGCCGGGTGAAAGCGAAAGCCGCGCCGCGCGCCGTAAAGGCGAAGCCGGCCAGCAAGAAGCGTCGCAGCCGCAAGGCCGCGGCGCCCGAAAGCCCGGCCTGACGGTGATGCGTACGAGCGACCGGATGCCCCCCGAACTGCGGCGGGCACTCACCGATGTCTTCGGCGCCCCGGTCGACGACGTCGTGCTGCGTGAGCATTCCTGGTTCGCGAAGCTGCATGGGCGCGCCACGGCGACGACTCGCCACAACACGATCTACCTGCGGGGTTCCGTCGACGACTTCTTCGCCAATCCGGAGCTGCTGCTGCACGAGTATTTCCACGTGCTGCGACAGTGGAACCGCGGGCGCATGAACGTCCTCGATTACCTGCTCGAGTGG
>JBAVIQ010000131.1:0-6537 GCA_049687035.1 Steroidobacteraceae bacterium | reverse complement strand
GATTGGCACCTGCCTCGACTGATATGGAGATCCACGATTATGCGCACGCGATGGCTTGCAGTTGCCCTGTCGGCTTGCTTGGTGACGTTCGGCGCTGTCGCAAGCGCGGAGGATTCGCCGGATAACTGGGACGGCCTCGTCCAGATCAAGCCCAAGCGGATGGACCTGGTCTACGTCCTGCCGGGTGCGGACTTCCGGCCCTACACGAAAGTCTTGCTGGACAAGACCGAGGTCGCATTCAGCAAGGACTGGCAGAAGAACATGAACAACACGCGCTCGGTGTCGCGCAAGATCGATGACGACGAAGCCGCGAAGATCATGGCTGCCGCCTCCTCCAACTTCGGCGACGTCTGGACGAAGGCGCTGGACAAGGCCGGTTACCAGGTGGTCACTACGCCTGGTCCCGAGGTGCTCCGCCTGTCGACCGCCATCGCCAACCTTTACATCAACGCACCGGACACGATGGAAGCGGGCCGGGTGCAGACGTACACCGCCGAGGCCGGCGAAGCGACGTTGATCCTCGAAGTCCGCGATTCGCGGACAAACGCCTTGCTCGGACGCGTCGTCGATCGCCGTGAAACGCGCTCGTCGGTTGCCATGCAGCCGGCGAACCGTGTCACCAATCAGGCGGATTTCCGCTCGCTGTTCTCGCAGTGGGCCTCGATCGCGGGCAAGGGCCTCGACGAACTCAAGGCAGTCTCACCCGTGCCGGAAACCCTGACCCCGGGCCAGAAGCTCAAGTAAGCGCGCGACCGCGCTGGGCCCGCAGGCAACTCGCCGGATGATAGTCTTCGAGTTCCTGCTGGCCCTGTACGCGATCGTCGCGGGCCTCGGCGTGTCGCTGCTCGTCACCAGCGTGGGCCAGATGATCGAGGCGCGCGATCGCGTGCGCCTCTATTGGGTGCACAGCTGCTGGATCGCGCTGACCTTCGTCGGCCACGTGGTCAGCTGGTTCACGATCTGGCGCTTCCACGACCATGCGCCATGGACGGTGCTGCAGGCGCTGCTGCTGCTTTGCGTGCCGATCCTGCTGTACCTGATCAGTCACCTGGCCGTGCCGGACCTCGAAGACGATCGCATCCACGACATGCGTGACTATTACTTTCGTCATGCGCGCTGGACACAGAGCTTGCTGCTCGGCGTCGTCGTGGCGGGTGCCCTGTCGAACTTCTTCATCGAAAACAATTACGACCTGTCCGGGGCCCGTGGCGTGCGCGCATCGATCGCCCTGATCCTGCTGCCCGGGATCGTCAGCCTCAATCCCCGCGTGCACGCAGCGCAGGCCGTGCTGCTGTGCGTCGCGATCGCAATCGCTGCGTCTTACCTGTCGCGACCGATCGGCTGACCCGAGCGCTGCTCAGACGGGTTTCGCTCCCGAACCCCGCCCGCCCCGCAACTCGTATTCCTGCGTGCCGCGGTGATAGATGTGATCCGTGTCGAGCGCAGCTGTCTTGGCGTACTGGAACGCAGGCGCCAGCGATTCATAGATCGGCTCGAACCCGCGCTGCTCCGTCAGGTGGAACAGCTCGCGAAACGACTCGATCACGAAGTACGTCGCCTGCAGGTCGGAAATCGTGTAGTCGGTGCGCATGACGCGATCGACGTTGAGATGGATGCGATTCGGCGACCGTCCTTCGACCGAGAACACGGTTTCCGTCGGGCCCGAGAGAATGCCCGCGCCATAGATGCGCAGCTGATCGTCCTCGAGGATCAGGCCGAACTCCACCGTGTACCAGTAGAGCGCACTCAGCGCCTTGAGCCGGTTGTACTTGAGCGCTTTCCAGCCGGCGCGCCCGTAGGCTTCCATGTAGCTCGCGAAGATCGGATCGGTCAGCAGCGGCACGTGCCCGAACACGTCGTGGAAGACATCGGGCTCCTGGATGTAGTCGAACTGCTCGCGCGACCGGATGAAGTTGCCGGCAGGGAAGCGTCGGTTGGCGAGGTGGTAATAGAACACGTGGTCGGGAATCAACATCGGTACCGGCACGACGGACCAGCCGGTGAGACCCTGCAGTTCCTCGCTCATCCTGCGGAAGTCCGGCACACCGCCGCCGCCGAGGTTGAGGCGTTCGAGTCCGCGCATGAATTCGCGGCAGGCATGCCCGGGCATCAACTCGATCTGGCGCTGGTAGAGTTCGTCCCAGATTCGGTGTTCATTGGCGCCGTATTTGCGCTGTGCGGGCTCGAGCCAGTCGTCACTCAAACCCGTCGGCTTCCTGAGCGGCGCGACGAAGACGGACGCCGGCATTGCCGGGATCCGCGAGTAATCGAACGAAGGTGGCGCGGTGGGTTTGTCCATGACCGCCATGGTCGCGCATGGGCTGCGAGATTGCCATCGGACGGCGCCGTTCTAGAGCTGGGAATCCAGTGGCAGCACTTTCGCCAGCCAGGCCTGGAATTTCTGCATGCCAGAGGCCTCGGGCGAGTCGTCGTAGGTCCGCATGCCGTCGCTCCAACGCAGTTCGCCATGCTCCAGCGTGACGGCCCACGCGTGTTCACCCGACGATTCCTGGTCGAAAATCGCCTCGAGCTGGGTCGCCACCGTCGGTTCTTCGACGAACACACCCTGCTCGCAGTTGAGCGACGTCGAGCGCGGATCGACATTGTAGCTGCCGACGAAGAGTCGCGAGGAATCCGCGGCCAGGGCTTTCGTGTGCAGGCTCGCGCCGGACGAGCCGAACATGCTCTGCTGTGATTGCGCACCGGGCAGGGGCTTGAGTTCCCAGATCTGCACGCCGCCCTTCAGCAGTTTCGGTCTCGACTTCGAGTAGCCCCCGTACACCATCGCCACGTCGTTGGCCGCGAGGGAATTAGTGAGTACACGCACCCCGGTGCCGTTGCCGGCCTGGCCCACGAGGAAGTTGCTGCCCTCCTTTCCCGGCACGAAATACGGCGAGATGATGGAGACGCGCTGCTTCGCGTCCTTGAGCATGGGCCCGATCATGGCCAGGACCTGTGACCCTGCCGGCCCGCCGCCATCGTCGAGGGCTTTGGCCGGGTCGTCCGCAACGAACAGATACTGCGACGTCCAGAGCATCGGCCAGTCGCCCGCCACCAGCCGCTTGATTGCGTCGTTGTTGCGCAGCTCGATCGCAAAAGGATGGTTCTGCGCTTCGACCTTGCGTGACGCCGCCGACTTTTTCAGGGCGTCGAGTGCTGCGGTCGTGACGTCGCCAGGCGACAGCAGCGCCATTGGGTAGGCCGCCGGGGAATTCCAGTAGCGATCGAACGACGCGGACGCATCGCGCACCACGGGTCCCACCATGGCGAAATCGAGGTCGACGAAGTTGACCTCCTTGCTCGCACCGAAGTACTCGTCACCCAGGTTGCGACCGCCGACGATCGCGATGCGGTTGTCGGCGATCCAGGTCTTGTTGTGCATGCGCCGGTTGATGCGACTGAAGCTACCCATGGCTTCGAACGCGAACCGCAGGGCCCCGGTACGCGAACCGAACGGGTTGAACATGCGCACTTCGATGTTCGGGTGCGCATCGAGTGCCGCGAACTTGTAGTTGTTGCCGCGGGCGTCCATGTCGTCGACGAGCAACCGTACCTTCACGCCACGGTCGGCAGCTTCGAGCGCACGAAAAGCGAGGAAGGCCCCGGTTGCATCGTCATGCCAGATGTAGGTCTGCACGTCGAGACTGCGGCCAGCCACGAACGCCGTGCGCGCGCGAATGGCAAACGCTTCGGGCCCCTCGCGCACTAGACGGAATCCGGACTGACCCGGGTGCGCCGCCTCGGTGTTGGCAATGAGTTCGTCGAGGGCGGTGCCCTGCGCGAGTGCCACGGCATTCTGTGACGGCAGTTCGGGCCGGGGCGGGAGCGACGAGCACCCGGCGATCAGCAGGGTGAGCAGGACGGCACAGGAGCGTAGGGTCATGCGCGTGGAAATTCGATGCCTTCACGGGCGACGTGCCTGCAGACTCCAGAAAATGCCATGGTGTCCGCCGCTCCTGGGTGACTCGTTGTCCGGGGCATTATCGCCCCAGACTCGCGCCCCCGGGCAATGGTTAATTCTGCGGTGTGTACACGACCTTCCAGTCGTCCTTGACGCTGATCAGCGACCACCCGCGCGCACCCGCCTCGTCGAGGCCACGCTCGAGCTTGCCGACGTGACTGCCGCGGTCGTACGCAAACTCGCGCGCCCCGTCGTCGTGATGAACGATCATGCCCAGGCGGGCGCCCGGACCGGCAGTCGTCCACTCGAGCATCTGGAAGTCCCCGTCGGAATTGCCGAAGGCGGCGATCGGTTGCTTGCCGATGGCCTTATGGATCCCGATGGGCTTCCCTTCCTTGTCGTCGACGAAATCGATCTCCGGCAGACGCACGATGACGGGCACGCCGTCGCGTATCTCGTATCTTGTCTTGATGCTCGATCCGATGACGCGCTCAGACGGGATGCCATAGACCTCCTGCGAAAAAGCGCGCATGAACTCGACGCCACCGCCCGACACGATCCAGGTGGAGAAGCCGTTAGCTTCGAGGAAGTCCAGCAGTTCACGCATCGGCTGGTACGTGAGTTCCGTGTAGCGCCGATGCAGCGTCGGATGCTGCGCGGTCTGCGTCCACCGGCGAACCCGTTCGGCGAATTCGTCGCTGGTCGTGTTCGCGTGCGTGATCGCGATGACCTCGCCGAGCGCCTTCATGTCGCCCTTGGCTGCCGCAGCGATCGCAGGGTTCGCTGCAATGGCCGGATTCCTGGCCGCCATGGCTTTCACGGTGTCCATGGCGAAAGCGGCCTGGAAGTAGATCGGCTGCTCGGTCCAGAGCGTACCGTCGTTGTCAAAAACCGCGACTCGAGCCCCGGGTGCGACGTAGTCCTTCCCCGTCGGATCGGTCACGGCCTGGACGAACGCGACGATGCGCGCCTTGACCGCACCCTCGTTCCACGACGGCAGCGGATCGGTCGATGCCTGGACGCGGGTAACGGCCATTGCGAGCAGGCAGGCGGCGCAAGCGAGCACGAACTGGCGCGGGGAGCCGAGGGACATATGCACCTGAATTTCCTCAAATTTTTACGATGCCGATGACACCGATGGGCCGCAGCTAGCCACAGGTCTGTTAGCAACACAAATCAAACGTCGGCATGACGACCATGCATCCTGCGCATGAATCCAAAGGCCCGTGGGTTGCGAAAGTTCGGCTCCGGCGCTTACGTTCAGCCTGTACGCTGGCCACCGCCTGGCAAGGAACCAAAGGGACGCACCGCGATGATGACCGCTGGCACACCGTTGATGTGGACCCTGTTCGTGGCCTTCGTGCTGGTGGCGCTGGTCGTCGATTTCTTTGCGATGGAGAAGCAGGGGGCCCACAAGGTCACGATGAAGGAAGCGGCCGTCTGGTCGCTGATCTGGGTCGCGGTCTCGTTCGTCTTTGTCGGCTGGCTCTGGTGGTACCTCGGTGGACTCGACGGCAATCCGGTCGCGGATGCCAAGGCCCTCGAGTTCGTGACGGGCTACCTGGTCGAGAAGGCGCTCGCGGTCGACAACATCTTCGTGTTCCTGCTCGTGTTCACGTACTTCGCGGTACCGACCGAGTACCAGAAGCGCGTGCTGATGTTCGGTATCCTGGGTGCGCTCGTGCTGCGTGCCATCATGATCTTGATCGGCGCGTGGCTGATCGCGCAGTTCCACTGGATCCTGTACTTCTTCGGTGCCTTCCTGGTCTTCACGGGCATCAAGATGTGGCTGGCCACCGGGCAGGAGCCCGACCTCGAGTCCAACCCCGCGCTCAAGTGGATCCGCCGACACATGAAGATCTCGCCAACCTACGACGGCGAGAAGTTCTTCACCGTGCAGAACGGCGTGAAGCTGGCGACGCCATTGTTCGTGGTCATCCTGCTCATCGGCATCGTAGACATCGTCTTCGCGGTGGACTCGATCCCGGCCATCTTCGCAATCACGATGGACCCGTTCATCGTGCTGACATCGAACGTCTTCGCGATTCTCGGCCTGCGCGCCATGTATTTCATGCTGGCTGGCATGCACGAGCGCTTCCACCTGCTCTCCTATGGTCTCGCGATCGTGCTCGTCTTCATCGGCACCAAGATGCTGCTGATGGACGTCTACAAGATCCCGGTGTCGTGGTCGCTCGGGTTCACCGTAGTCGTGCTGGCGCTGACGATGATCCTGTCGCTCAAGATCCCGCCGAAGAAGGGCGAGACGCAAAGCGCCTACCCCTTCGCAGCGAAGAAAGAAGAGGAGCAGGAGCCGCGCGGCTGACGGCCGGTCCGCCGCGTCAGGACGGGTTGCCTTCCTTCTCGATCACCCGCGCAGCGTCTGCATTCAGTGTCGTCGCTTCGTGCTTAGGACGCGTCAGCGGCGCCGGCTCCGGCGTCGTCTGGTTGTTCCGCATCAGCGAACGGCCTGCGGTGATACCGCCGATCAACTGCAGTCCCAGGCGGTCCTCGTCGCGCTGGCGCACGTCGGCGAGCGTTTCCGCGATTTCCTCCGGCGAGTGGCCCAGCCCTTTCAGCACGTGCCCACCGAACGTCATCGCCGATTCGAACGTCTCGCGCACCTGGCAGTCGACTCC
>JBAVIQ010000130.1:0-3602 GCA_049687035.1 Steroidobacteraceae bacterium | reverse complement strand
GCTACACCGTCACGGTTGCGCAGCGTCTTCTTCGCACCCGCCTGCAGCAACATGTCGACGACGTCGCTCGCGCCCGCCTGGCTCGCAAGAATCAGCGCGGTGTCACCGAAAGTGTTCTGCGCATCCAGCCCGACTCGCAGCGCGACCAACCTGCGCACGATCACGGCATGGTTGCCACGAGCCGCGAGCATCAGGGGAGTGTCGCCAGAGCGGCTGCGTGCGCGTACGTCGGCGTCGGCACGCAGTAGCTTTTCGAATGCCGCGTCGTTGCCGCGCGCCGCGGCGCAAGCGACCGGGGTAATGCCGTCAGCGGCCGCAGCATTCGCGTTGGCTCCAGCACCCAGGAGCAACGACAGCAAGGCGGTGTCGTCACGACACGCGGCGTGCCACAGCGCGGTGTGGCCAGTGGCGTCAGTCGTCTCACGCCCTGTGCCCGATCGCAGCAGCAGGGCAACCATTGCCGCATCGCTTCGCAGCGTCGCGAGGATCAACGGCGCCTCATCGCCCTTGCCGGTGCCGGCCTGCGCTCCGTGCGCCAGCAGCATCTGCACGATGTCTGCATCACCACGGCGAACGGCGGTCGTCAGAGGCGCGGTGTCGCTGACGCCATGCGCGTTCGGGTTGGCGCCGCGCTCGAGCAGCAACTGCACGATTTCCTTGCGGCCCTGGCTGACGGCCACACCAAGCGGCGTGTGGCCCGCGCGATCCGGGCGCGTCGGCGACGCGCCTGCAACAAGCAGGGCCCCGACGGTGGCAGGCGATGACGCTGCGATGGCAACATGCAGCGCTGGCTGGCCGGCGGAAGTCGTTGTCTCCGGGTCGCCGCCCCGGGCCAGCACCGACTTCAGCATGGCCGGGTCACTGCGGCTTGCGGCGAGCACCACGTCCGGCCATCCGGCGTACGCATCGCCTGTCGACGAGCGAAGAATTGGGCCAGCCGGCCTTGGGCCGGAACCGGCGCCCGCCGTGCGCCTGCGCGCCGGTTGCGCGCCTTGCTGGACGAGGTAGCCGGTGACAGCGTCCTGCTTTGATTGCACCGAGTAATCCACGGCACTCCAGCCACCCGCATTGCGCAACTTTGGATCGAGGCCCGCCGCTACCAGGCGCTCGGCCTGTGTGACGCGGCCCCGGCGTGCCGCATAGAACAGAGCCGAGTTCCCGAGCGCGTCCACCGCGGCAACGTGAGCTTTGGCCTGCAGTAACATTTCCAGAGCGTCCGCGCGTTCGGCCGTCGCAGCCAGCATCAACGGCGTGACTCCCTGCGCGTCGATCGCATCGACCGGGGTGCCGTGCGCGGTCAACCAGCGCACTGACTCTGCAGCGCCCGACTCGGCTGCGTGATGCAGCACCGAGCGTCGGAACGCGTCGCTTGCGTCCTTTGGCAATAACGGCCAGAGCGCAGCCAGCGTGTCGACATCATCGCGGCGTGCGGCCGCGATGGTCATCGACAAGGTCACCGCGGGTTCGGTTGCAAGGGCACGGGGATCCACTTGCAGTGGCAGCTGGCCTGCCTGCAGCAGGTGCGCCGCATCGGCGTGCCCGGCTGCCGCGGCCTTTGCGAGCCAGGTTCGTGCCGCCGATTCGTCGGCGGGCGAGTCGTGCGCTGCAAGCGCTGCCAGGGCAAAAGCCGCACGTGGCTCGCTCTTGGCTGCCGCGGCCTCGAAGAGAGCCCGCGCACGTTGTGCATCCTCGCCGACACCGAGGCCGGCCAGGTACAGGGTGCCCAGCAGGTATTGCGCGCGTGGATCACCGGCCAGCGGGTCTGTGGCGAGCCGCCCGGCCGCATCCGCGAACTGCTTGAGACGCAGCGCGCTCTTGGCCGGCTCGAGCGTATCCTGCGCTGCGAACTTCGACGGAGCCGCGGCGACGGCCTGCACTGCACCAAGTGCGCCGATGGCACCGATGAGCAGGGCGGCCAATGCGGCCGCGCAAGCAGCTGCAGAGTCACGCCGTCCCATACTTCGTCTCCACGTGAATCCCCACTCGCCGCAGGAAGTCGGAGGGCAGGATGCCGCCGGCGCTGACGATCACCGCGTCGTTCGGAAGAATCAGGTGCCCTTCCTTCCCGCGCAACAGGATTCGCTCCTTCTCGATGCGCTCGACGTGCGAGTTCAGCAGCACGTGCAACTGTCCGGCGCGTTCGGCAGCGGCGATCCGTTCGCGGTTACGGGGCTTGGCGCGCGCGAAGGCATCGCCACGATACGAGAGCGTAACCTGGCCGCCGGCTTCCGCAACGCTGGCGGCCGCCTCCAGGGCGCTGTCGCCACCACCCACGACCAGGACGCGCTGTCCGCGGTACTGCTCCGGGTCGAGCAACCGGTAGACAACTTTGGGCAGGTCCTCGCCTGGCACGTCGAGCTTGCGGGGCGTGCCGCGCCGGCCGATCGCCAGCAGCACGTTCGCGGCCCGGTACTCCGCGAGTGAAGTGCGAATGATGAAGCCTCGCACACCGTCGCGATCGACGCTCTCGACGCGCTCCCGGTACCGCATGTTGCCGGCTACGCCGGTCTTGCGTTCGATGTCCTGCCAGAACGCCAGCAGCTCTTCCTTGGAGGTCTGGCGGAAGCTGACTTTGCCCACCAATGGAATTTCTGCCGGCTGGGTCATCACGAGCTTGGCCCGCGGATACTGGAAGACACAGCCGCCGAGACTCTCCTGTTCGATCGTCACGAACTGCATTTCGTGTGACTTGGCGGCGAGACTGGCCGAGAACCCGGCCGGACCTGCACCGACGATCACGAGATCGAGTTGCCCCGGGATGGCGGTGCGCCGTTTGCGCTGGATCGCGTCAACCGCCTGCCTGCCCTGCGCCAGCGCATTGCGAATGAGTCCCATGCCTCCCAGCTCCCCGGCCACGAACAGTCCCGGCACGGTCGACTCGAACTCCGCACTGAGCAATGGAATCTCCACGCCGCGACGTTCCGTGCCGAAGACGAGCGTGATCGCGTCTGCAGGACACGCAGTCCGGCAAGCTCCGTGCCCGATGCAATCCGTCGGACCCACCAGGTGCGCCTTGCCGCCGATCAGCCCGAGTACATGGTGCTCGGGTTGTTCCGGACACGCCTTTACGCACGATCCGCACCCGATGCAGCGGACGGGATCGATGACGGGATGCAGGGAAGAGGGATCGACCAGACCGGCGGCTTGCGATTGTTCGCGCGTGGCCCGGCTTGCATTCTCGTGCCGTTGGCGCCGGAAGAGGTACCAGCCCCAGATCAGTACGAGCGGCAGCAGATAGACGGCGAGCAATGACATCGACTGGTGACCGGTACGCGCAATGGCTGTCAGGAAATGAAGCGAAAATAGCGCCTGGCGCGAGACTCGCATCCCGTTCGCCCCCGGGGTGTCGACTGCGTCACGAATACACCAAGTAACGACTTGGATTGGTGTCGCCAACCGGCGTGCCTCGTTATGGTGACCTCATCCGGTCGACCGTGACCGGGGGAGACGACCATGAATAAGAAGAGTGTCGCGCTTGTCGCGCTGGCAGGCTTTGGACTCGGAGTGCTCGCCGGCAAGGGACTAGCCGGATTCGGAACTGAACGCACGGCGGACGCCAATGAGCCCGTTGCCGCAATGGCGTCGCTGCCGGCTGGCCATCC
>JBAVIQ010000129.1:0-3326 GCA_049687035.1 Steroidobacteraceae bacterium | reverse complement strand
TTTGTCATCGGCGCGGGGGCCAAGTCTCCTGCCGCCGCCGCCGAGGACACGGCCGCGAATACCGTTGGAGTTCATCGAGCATGAGCGAAATCGAATCGAGCAGCCCGCGCCGTGGAACGGGCCGCCGACGTCCCGCCGCCGCCAACGCGCCTGCGCCGGCGCCCGAGCGGTCACGCGCGTACCGCAAGATGGTCAACCCGTTCGAAAACCTCCGCATCTACTCCGACGACCAGGTGGCTGCGATTCACGTCGCTGCGCTCACGCTGCTCGAAAACCAGGGCATGAAGGTGCTCTCGGCGATCGCACGCAAGCGTTATGCGCAGGCGGGAGCGACGGTGGACGAAACCACCCAGGTCGTGCGCATCGACCGCGGCCTCGTCTCCAAGGCGCTGGCGACGACGCCGAGCGATTTCACCTTCCAGGCGCTCGACCCGGAGTTCAACGTGAAGGTGGGCGGCAAGCACGTCTGCCTCGCGCCGACCTCAGGTCCGCCGAACATCATGGACATGCACAACGGACGACGCTCCGGCACGTTCGAAGATTTCTGCAACCTGATGAAGCTCTGCCAGACCTTCGACGTGATCCACACGCTCGGTGGAGCGGTCGAGCCCCAGGACGTGCTGGTGCACGTGCGTCACTACGAAACGACGCGCTCAATGCTGCTGCTGTCGGACAAGACGCCGTTCATCTTCGCGCGCGGCTCGCAACAGATCGCCGACTGCTTCGAACTGATCCGCATCGCCCACAAGTTGAGCCCCGAGGATTTCAAGCAGCGTCCATACGTGTGGACGGTGATCAACACCAACTCACCGCTGCAGCTCGACATCCCGATGGCCGAAGGCATCATCGACTTCGCCGAAGCGGGTCAGGTGCTGATCATTACGCCGTTCACCCTGGCAGGCGCGATGGCTCCCGTGACGATCACTGGCGCGCTGACGCTTGCGCACGCCGAGGCGCTCGCCGGCATCACGCTCGCGCAGAGCGTACGGCCGGGCACGCCGATTCTTTACGGCAGCTTCACGTCGAACGTCGACATGAAGTCCGGCTCGCCGGCCTTCGGCACACCCGAGTATGCCAAGGCTGCATTCGGCGCTGGCCAGCTTGCGCGTTACATCAAGGTGCCCTGGCGCTCATCGAGTGCGACGGCTTCGAACACGCCCGACGCGCAGGCTGCCTATGAAGCGCAGATGAGCCTCTGGGGCGCGCTCATGGGCGGCGCGAACTTCATGCTGCACGCCGCCGGCTGGGTCGAAGGTGGACTCTCGACGTCCTACGAGAAGTTCATCATGGACATCGAGATGCTGCAGATGTTCGCGGAGCTGTTCCAGCCCGTGGGCGCCGAAGCGTCCGACATGGCGCTCGATGCGATCGCCGAAGTCGGCTATGGCGGCCACTTTTTTGCCTGCGCCCACACGATGGAGCGCTATCGCACTGCGTTCTACACACCGCTCATCTCCGACTGGCGCAATTACGGCACGTGGGCCAACGACGGCGCGAAGACGGCGACCGAGCGTGCCAACACCGTGTACCACGAGACGCTGGCGCGTTACGTCGCGCCGGAGCGCGATCCGGGCGTAGTCGAAGAGCTGAACGCGTTCGTCGATCGACGCACGGCTGCAGGCGGAGCGCCGCCGATCACCTGAGTCGGACGGCCGATCGCCGCGGCGTCGGAAGACAGAGTCGATTCGAAGACCGGGACAGAATACTCAGTGGAGTTTTGGCATGCGGAACCATGTGCAGGTGGCGGTGATCGGTGGCGGCGTCGTAGGCGCGAGCGTCCTCTATCACCTGACGAAGGCGGGCTGGAAGGATGTCCTGCTCATCGAGCGCGCGGAGCTCACTTCGGGTTCGACCTGGCACGCTGCCGGCGGCATGCACACGGTCAACGGCGATCCCAATGTGGCCAAGCTGCAGCAGTACACGATCAACCTGTACGAGGAGATCGAGCGGGTCTCCGGCGTCTCGTGCGGGGTGCACATCACCGGCGGCCTCATGCTGGCCGGTACCGCGGAGCGCGTGGACTGGTTGCGGATGGCGCAGGCCCGCGGGCGCTACCTCGGCATGGACCTGCAGCTGATCACGCCGGCCGAAGCCAAGAAACTGTACCCGATGCTCGAGGAGAAGCATTTCCTCGGCGCGATCTACGATCCGATCGAAGGCCACGTCGATCCCTACGGCGTGACACATGCATACGCGAAGTCGGCACAGCTTGCGGGCGCCGAAGTCGTGCGCCAGAACCGGGTGCTGGACACGAAGCCGCGTCCCGACGGCACCTGGGACGTCATCACCGAGAAGGGCGCCGTGCACGCCGAGCACGTGGTCAACGCGGGTGGCCTGTGGGCGCGTGAAGTCGGCCGCTTCGTCGGGCTCGAGTTGCCGATCCTCGCGATGGAGCACCAGTACTTCATCACCGAAGACCTGCCCGAGCTGAAGGGCCAGAAGGAGCTGCTGCACGTCATCGACTTCGAGGCCGAGATCTACATGCGGCAGGAGCGGCAGGGCATGCTGCTCGGCACCTACGAGCGCGCGGGCGTGCCATGGTCGCCGCAGACGACGCCGTGGGACTTCGGCCAGGACTTGCTGCCGAACGACCTCGAGCGCATTGCGCCGAGCGTCACGGTGGCGTTCGAGCATTTCCCGCGCCTCGAAAGCGCGGGCATCAAGAAAGTCGTGAACGGTCCGTTCACGTTCGCACCGGACGGCAACCCGCTCATCGGCCCGGTCAAGGGCCTGAAGAACTACTGGGTGGCCTGTGGCGTCATGGCGGGCCTCAGCCAGGGCGGCGGCGTGGGCCTGTCGCTCGCGAACTGGATGGTCGAAGGCGACCCGGGCGCCGACATCTGGGCGATGGACGTTGCGCGCTACGGCGACTGGGCCAACCGTCCGTACACGAATGCGAAGGTGCGCGAGAACTACTCGCGGCGCTTCCGCATCCGTTTCCCGAACGAGGAACTCGAGGCCGCGCGACCGCTGCGCACGACGCCGATCTACGAAAAGCTGCAGGCCGAGAACGCCGTGTTCGGCGACTACTGCACGCTCGAGCATCCGCTGTGGTTCGCGCCGAAGGGCACGCCGGCGAAGGAGGATGCGACGTTCCGTCGCTCGAATGCCCATCCGCACGTCGCCGGAGAATGCCGGGCGGTACGCGAGGGCTGCGGCCTGATCGAGATCTCCAACTACGGCAAGTTCGAGATCACGGGGCCGGGCGCCGCGGGCTGGCTGTCGAAGATCATGGCGTGCAAGGTGCCTGCCGTCGGCCGCATCGCGCTGTCGCCCATGCTCAACGACCGTGGCCGGCTGATCGGCGACTTCACGCTGTGCCGCGT